>NZ_JAGWCV010000079.1:0-11527 GCF_020657735.1 Clostridioides sp. ZZV15-6383
AAATAAATAACTTATATAAGAACCGTAGGAACTACGGGGATGGCCTGTGGAGAATTAGTAAGACATATTTTAGTATGCAAAATTCTATGAAGCAGGAACCCTGTGACTTTAGTCATGGGAGGTTCAGTTCCAGATACAGTACTTTTCAAAAAATCATAATGTATTAGTATGGGACGCTCCTGCTCATGGAAAATCAAGACCTTACTTAGATTTTTCCTATTCCAACTTGGTAGAAGAATTGAAAGTAATTTTAGATAAACAAAATATGAAAAAGGTTGTACTTATTGGACAGTCAGCAGGGGGATTTGTGGCACAGTCTTTTATTGTAAAATATCCAAATATGGTAGAAGGAATAATGATGATTGGAACTTGTCCATATGGAACTGACTATTATAGTAAATCAGATATTTTCTGGTTAAAGCAGACCAAATGGATGTTAAGGTTATTCCCAGATAAACTGTTGCGAAATATAATGTCCAAGATGTGTGGAGCTACGTCTGAAGGTAGAGGGAGTATGCTGAAAATGTTAGAGGGCTATGAAAAGAAAGAACTATGTCATCTTATGTATTTAGGATTTGCTGGTTTCATACCAGAAATTCAAGATTTAAATATACATTGTCCAGTTTGTTTAGTGGTTGGAGAAAAAGACAAGACGGGTAAAGTGAGAAAATATAATGAGCAGTGGCACAATAAGACTGGGTATCCATTACATATTATAAAAGATGCTTCACATAATGTAAATGTCGATAAACCTAACGAATTAAATCAAATTATGGAGATATTTATTAAACAATTATAGTATGTAAAAACTGCATATCCATCAGGTAAATTATGTAGTATATGTAGTTATAGAAATAAATATGTAAAAAAACTACTTAATACTTAAAAAGTGGGTTTGTCCAGAGTGCACAGCAAGAGATATATATAAATGCTTAGTATAAATAGCTTAAAAGAAGGATTAAGACTAGTGGAGATAGAACAGCCATTAGAACCTGTGAATGATTAGTGTAAAAGTACTATCAAATAGGAATCTCCATATTTAAACCTTATCAAAAGTAGTTAGGGTGTAGTAGCTTAAAACTTAAAAACTATATAAAGGAATTAGGTATAAGAGAATGATTGAGAGTATACCAGCAAAACAAATTTTACAAAAAGTGAAATTTGATAATACAGGATGGTTTGGAATTGACTATAATATGAATCTATATCGTGGTTGTCCTCATGGATGTATATATTGTGATAGCCGTAGTACGATATACAACATAGAGGATTTTGACAAAGTTAGATATAAGGAAAATGTGATAGAAATTTTAAGTAAAGAATTGCGTTCAAAAAGAAAAAAAGGAGTAGTAGGTATTGGAGCTATGTCTGATACATATAATCCTTTTGAAAAGAAACTTTGTATTACAAAGCAGGCACTGGATTTGATTTCGGAAAATCATTTTGGTGTGTCTATTGATACCAAAAGTAGTTTGGTGGTTAGGGATATACCAATTTTGCAGAAAATTAAAAAAAATAATTCTGCTATTGTAAAGTTAACTATAACCACTGCAAATGACGAATTGTCAAAGAAGATAGAACCTTATGTAAATCCAAGTTCTGTACGATTTGAGGCAGTAAAAGAACTTAATGATTCTGGAATTTTCTGTGGTATATTATTAACTCCCATGTTACCATTTTTGACTGATAATAAAGATGAAATACGAGCAATTGTAGAAAAAGCACATAAGGCTAATGCAAAATTTATTTATTGTATGTATGGCGTAACAATGCGTAGTGGTCAGAGAGAGTTTTTTTATAAGCATTTAAGAGATATACATCCAAAATTGGTACTTCAGTATCAAAAAACATATGGTTTGAACTATGTGTGTACTATACAAAATAAAGATTCTTGTGAGAAGTTATTAAGAGAAGAATGTGCACGTTATGGTATTTTGACGGATATGAAAGATATTATAAAAGCGTACAAGAGGTCGGAATCATATACTCAAATAAAATTTTTTTAAGATAGACTTTGGATAGGATATTCTAGGTGATTGCTAGTATTGATATTATAGATAATTGCTAATGCTGATATTCTAGGTAATTGCTAATATTAATATTCTAGGTAATTGTCACTATAGTTTTAAAAAAGTAAAAAAAATCAAAATGAATTAAATGTGTATTGTAAGAGGTTTGTTAAATTAAGGTTTGAGTAAAGTGAGGGGGTGAACTTATGATAGAAATAAAAACTATAAAAACAAATAAAAAAGGTCAAATTGACCTTTTAATGTTAGCTGACCCATGTGAAGAAATGATTGATAAATACCTTGATAAAGGTACTATGTACGCTTTGTATGATAATGAAGAACTTACTTGTATAGCAGTTGTAAATGAAATTTCCAAAGAAATATGTGAGTTAAAAAATATTGCTACATATGAGCATTTTCAAAATAGGGGTTATGCGTCAAAAATGATTTATCATCTTTTAGATGTTTATAGTAAAAAATATTCATCAATAGTTGTTGGTACAGCTGAAAGTGGAGTTCCCTTTTATGAGAAGTTTGGGTTTGTTTATTCACATAAAATTAAAAACTTTTTTGTAGATAATTACCCAGAACCAATCTTTGAGGGTGAATTGCAATGTGTTGATATGTTGTATTTATCATATAGCTTTTAGAGAGGACAATATTTTTAGGCAGATATAATTAATTTATTCATATAATTATTGGAATTATAATTTATAAATTATGTATAATAAGAATATAACTTATTTAGAAACTGTTATATTGTGTTAAATTCAAATAAGATATATAATAACTTGTTTATTTTGAATTTTGGAGGAATAACTATGGATTCAAATAATAATACTATAAAATCAACTGTTAAAAAGGGGATTTCTTTTGGTTCTTGTTTAGCAATGATTATTTCTTATACTGCATGGAAATCTATCCCATGGGCTATTTTTCATGGCTTAATGAGTTGGGTATATGTACTTTATTATTGGATTAAATATATGTAGATTAAGATAATAAATAAGTATGTAATATTGTGAAGTTTAAGAAAGCAAATGTAAGGGGTGTCTCAAAATGAACTTTTTAGTTTATGAGGCACTCTTTTTTGTATTAAATAAAATATATTTTCATCACTTAAACAATGAAAAAGGATTTATCTCTACTTTAAAACAGTTCCCTATATTTACTCATTTATCAACAATAGTTTTAAAAATAAAGATATTCAAAAATCTATTGTAATCTAAGTATTTCTCTTTAAAGTTTTAATTTTAGTAATGATATATGAGTTTATCACACTCTTATTTCAATAATACAAATTTTTATTTAGAAGTGCAGACTTTGGTATGAAGAAATGGACATAATAAAAAAGAGGTGTTGATATGAGAGAAAAAACCTAGACTTGATATTTTAGCTGAAGATGAAGAAAGTAATCATATAAATATTGAAATGCAAAGAGCTCTTGAAGATGATTATTTGGAAAGAGCTGAATATTATCTTAGTCGTGTACATGGTAGAAAATTAGAAGAAGGTAAAGAATATAAAGAAATTGGAAAAACAATTGGAATACATATACTAAATCATGTAAAATATAATCACATAGAAGATTATGTAAATTGTATGAGATTAACAATGGATGGACATCCAGATATTTTTTCTAGTAAAACTGCATTATATTTTATAGAACTTCCCAAAATTCATAAATCCAGTTATATAGCAAACAGAGTTCTAATATGGGGTAAGCTTATTGACAACCCTTCTCATATAGATATTAGAATACTATCTAAAAAAGATTCTGTTATTAAAAAAGCACTTGATAGATTAAAAGAATTAGGCAGTAATGAAGCATATTTATTAAATTTAAAGAGAGGTGCATATATTATGAATAAAAGTAGAAATTTTAAAGAAGAAGTTTTTAAAGAAGGTATTGAAAAAGGCATTGAAAAAGGCATTGAAAAAGGGAAAAGAGAAGAGAAATTTAATATCATTATAAAGTTAAAAAATAAAGGATATAATTTGAGTGAAATATGTGATATTATAGATGACTTGAATAAATCAGAGGTTGAAAAAGTCTATAATCAAAACTAATACTATAATTGATACAGTATTATATAAATTAATATAATTAGGTAATAATAAGGTGTTTGTATCCTTATTATAATGATTTGCCACAAAGTTACTTCCTTTAAATTTCAATCAATATAAAAATTTGTTATTTAAATATGGTAGATACGAAGAGATATATAAATAAAGGAGATGATTCAAAATAAAAATTTGAATTATCTCCTTTTTGTAGAAAAAGAAAGGGGTTGACTTATATATGAAGTTTTATACTATACAGACTTTGGAATTTTGGAACAACAATAAAAACAATAAGTATCTATTAAATAATTATTCTCTTATATTAGAAGATTTTGAAATTCCATATAAATGGATGTATAGTCAAATGATAGAAAGAATACCTAAATTTGATAATAGTATGATATGGGTTTGGCCGAAGAGACCTGATTTAAGATGTAGTGGATACTTAGAGAGAGGTTCAAAAGGTGTTTTACTTGAACTAGAAATAAATAAAGAGAATGTATTGTTATCGGATTTTGATTTATGGCATTTACCTTTAATGGATATTACTGTAGAGATTTATGAAGATGAACAAATTGAAAAGATGGTAAGTTGGCAAAGGATATTTGACTTAGAATTATGTTCAAAATTAAATGAAGTGAATATAGAAGATTTAACCTTGGAAGGAGTGACATCTAAAGTGCCTTTATCTAATGTCAGATTAATAAAAGAATTTGTTGCAAAATGATATTTTTGTTGAAATTTATTTAAAAAAGTTATATATTTATAACAAGAGGTGTTATAAATATATAACTTTTTAAGGAGGATTTTATATGTCTAAACAACAAACTGGTATTAAATCAACACTTATTTCAGAAATATTGGGAATTTCTTATTGTATTGGAGCTACATTAGTAAATAAGTATTTTTTTAAAGGAAGTAGTATTGAATATATTCCTATAATTATTTTGGTATTAGCCATGGGAGCTCAATGGGTCTATGATAAAAAGCATGATGACTTAATTGATGAAGCATCTAAATGTATACTATCAAGAGTTAATGATATTGCAATAAAATTATTGTTTTTTTCTGTAGCTATAGTATCTATATTTCTTGTAAATCTGGACGTAAATATGTCAAATTTAAATATAGGAATGTCTTTATTAGTTATTTTGCTTATTCAGTCCTTGTTGAAGTTAGTTCTATTTATATATTTTGACAGAAAGGGGATATACAATTAGGTGTCAGTATTATTAAAGACAAAAATTAAATCCTATAGAGAAAAGAGCCTTATGACACAAGGTGAACTTGCAAAGTTAGTAGGAGTAAGACGTGAAACTATTGTACATTTAGAAAATGGTCGCTACAATCCTTCTTTAAAGTTGGCAATGGATATTGCCAAGGTATTTGATACGACTGTAGAAGAGTTGTTTGAATTTGTTGAAGAAAATAATATTTAAATTTCATTTATTATTTATGTATTAGAGAATGAATTAATAGATAAAAAATTCAAGTTTATGTATTAGAGAATGAATTAATTATAGGTAAAAAACCAAGCTTATAGATTAGAGAATAAATGACTTATAGGTAAAAAACTAAGCTCGTAGATTAAAGAATAAATGATTTATAGATAAGAAGTCCATGCTTATAAGCCAGAAAATGAATAGTTTAATAGATTAAAAAATACATATTTGTGAATTATAGAATGAATAACTCCATAAACTAGAAAATTTATAATAATATCTATATGAAAACTAGAAGTATTTTATCACAAAAAAATTAAGTTAAATAAATATGAAATTACTTCCAAATATACTTCCAAAAACATGTAATCGCATATATAATATAATTATAAAAATAATAAATATTTTTATAGTAGTAGTTAATTATTAATAAGGAGGGGTCAAAATGCCTAGTATGATTATGGAAGTTGTAGGAGTACTATTTATAGCTATTGGATTAATCTTGACATTCATTGAAATAAAAGGAAATTTCCCTTCTTTTTATGGTTTTGGTCAAAATGCTATAGGGAAAAATGCTGTAGGTATTATGGCAGCAGGAATTGCTTTAATTTTCTTCAGAAATGGCATAGAAAGCATAGATTCTATAGCTACTTATGGAATATTTTTAGCTGTAGAACTTGTTGTAATAGCTGTATATTTCTTAGTAAGAAGAAAATTTGTTAAAGAAGATAAACATTTAAGAACTAATTAACTAAATTATCTACTATAAAATTGGAGGATTAAAAACAAATAAAAGTTTGTTTTTAATTATTTAAAATCAAAATTTGATTATTTTTAAGAAACTATGTTCTGTATAAAGCTAGAATGTGGTTTCTTTTTTATGTATAAAATAATTTTTTAGTAAAAGTTAAAAGTTATTTTATAAGATAAATGATACTATACAATATGCAAATTATGATGTGTAAACTCCTTAGAATTTTGACAATTAAAGTTGAGATAATAGATAATGAATTTCTTTTTTAATTTAATGATTCAGAGTTATAATGCTAATTGTGTTTTTGTATCTAATTTAATCATTCACATCTATGAGATTGACTGATTTTTATATCTATTTAATGTAAAATAATTAATTTTAGATGTTAATAAAAGAAAATTATGTATATTTTATATAAAGATAAGATAGTATACCACGTTTTAGTCGTTTTTCCAGTAAAGCTTATTGAAAAGAAATTTAACCTAAAAGAGTATTGCTGGAGTGCAGATATAATATCATAAGCAGTTATTTATTGACAACCATTTTTAATAAATATATCATTTGAAGTATATTGACAAAAAGGAGTTGAACAATAATGGAAATCTTATTGGTTGAAGATGATAAGAATATTCGAGAAATGGTATACGATTTTCTGATTAGTGAGAATTACTCTGTTAAAACTGCCGTTGATGGAAATACAGCTATTGAAATATTTAAAAATTATTCATTTGATATTATTTTACTGGACTTGATGTTACCAAAGTCTAGTGGTTTTGAAGTATTAAAATATATACGAAGTGTGAGTGTTGTTCCTGTTATTATTACTACTGCGAAAGATAGTGACACAGATAAAATGCTAGGGCTTAATCTTGGTGCAGATGATTATATTACAAAGCCTTTTTCAATCGTAGAATTGCTTGCAAGAATTAAAGCTAATATTAGACGTGCAACAGTGTATAGCAGTTCAAGAAACTCTCAAGATATGGTTATTCAGTATAAAGATTTGATTATAAACATATCAAAATATGTAGTTTCAAAGAATGGAATTGACTTAAACTTAACACATACAGAATTTGAAATTGTTAAATTACTAGCGACTAATCAAGGACGTGCTTTTTCAAAGGAACAATTATACAACACGATTTGGAAAGAACCTTATTATGGAAATGAAAATGTGCTAAATACTCATATTAACAGGTTAAGAAATAAATTGTCTGATGGTATGGAAAAAAATAATTATATTAAAACTCTTTGGGGAATTGGCTACAAAATGGAGGAAGAATAATGGAGTTATTTTTAGTTGTAATTTCGATTGTACTATTTACTCTCTACTTAAAAGAACGAAATAAGTCAAAGAAAATGGAAAGTGATTATAAGTATATCAATTCAAGACTTCGTGACATAACAAATGATGATGAAATTAATTATATTTTAGTACCATCTGATATTTCGATTGTAAAAGAAACAGCAGTAGATATAAATAAACTTCTTGAAAAGTTTTACAGCAGGCAAATTAATTATAATAGAAGTGAAAAAGCGATATTGCAAATATTTACAAACATATCACACGATTTACGAACTCCCATCACAGTATTAAAGGGTTATATTGAAATGCTATATCTTCAAAGTCAAAAAGAAGAATTATCTTCTTCAATGAGAGCAACTGTGGAAAAAATGCAAACAAATTCAAATGAGCTTGTTAATTCAATAAATAACCTGTTTAATATGGCAAAAATCCAATCTGGAGATATGATATTAAATCTTCAAAAATCCAATCTAACACAATTATGTCATGAGATTATTTTAGAGTTTTATGATTTGCTAGATAAAGAAAACTTTAATGTTGAAGTTAATATTGAAGATAGACCTATATATGCAAATGTTGACACAGAAGCATTACAACGTATACTCAAAAATTTAATTGATAATGCTATAAAATATGGTTCAGATGGTAGATTTTTAGGGATTTCACTATATGAAAAGGAAAAACATGTTTTTATAGATATTGAGGATAAAGGTTCAGGTATTTCTGAAACTGAAAAAGAGCATATTTTCACAAGAGCTTATACTGCTGACAGAAAAAAAGGCAATGGTTTAGGTTTGGCTATTTCTCAAGGGCTTGCAAACTCTATGGGAGGTTCAATTTATGTAAATAGTAGACCTAATGTAAAAACAGTTTTTACGGTAAAATTGAAAAGTTAGAAAAAAGTTAGATTTAAAAGAGAGAAAAGATAATTTTATTTTGTATACTGTTTTTAGAAAGGAGGGAGTATGATGAACTATATCATAGAGACCCATCAATTAGAGAAAATATATAAAGATAAAGCTGTTGTTAATGCTGTTAATATTCATGTGAAAAAGGGAGAAATTTATGGATTTGTTGGACCAAACGGGGCAGGTAAAAGTACAGTAATGAAAA
Organism: Clostridioides sp. ZZV15-6383; assembly: GCF_020657735.1. NCBI lineage: Bacteria > Bacillati > Bacillota > Clostridia > Peptostreptococcales > Peptostreptococcaceae > Clostridioides > Clostridioides sp. ZZV15-6383. Next base: position 8,689 of record NZ_JAGWCV010000079.1, read on the forward strand.
TGTTGCTAAATCTTGTTAAGCCAAATTCTGGAGAAATAGTTATGTTCGGTAAGAAAGTGGCAGAAACTGATTTTGAAATATTAAAAAAGATTGGTACTATTATTGAAAATCCTTATTTCTATGAGAATTTGACTGCTAAACAGAATCTTGATTTACACTGTGAATATATGGGTTATTATAACAAAGAACATATATCAGAGGTATTGGAATGTGTCGGATTGTCAAAGCAATCAAACAAGAAAGTTTCAAAATATTCTTTAGGGATGAAACAACGTCTTGCAATAGCTAGAGCAATTCTTACTAAACCAGAATTATTGATTCTTGATGAACCTATAAATGCACTCGACCCAGAGGGGATAAGAGAAATGCGAGAATTATTCCGTAAGTTAAATACAGATTATGGAATAACTATATTTATTTCTAGTCATATTCTTTCAGAGGTAGAACAAATTGCGGACACTATTGGAATTATTCAAGATGGTAAACTTATTAAAGAAATTTCTATGTCAGATATACACAAATATCAAACAGATTATGTTGAAGTAGATGTAGATAATGTGGAGCTTGCTGGATACTTGTTAGAAAAAGAATTTGGAATAAAAGACTTTAAAATTACTTCGGAAAGTTGTATTGAAATATATGATTTACGAAAAGATGTAAAAGAAATATCCAAAATATTTATTCAAAATCAAATTGGTATAAATAGCATTGGACGTAAACAAAGTTCTTTAGAAGATTACTTCTTCCAAACTACAGGTACAGGAGGTAAAGAAACACTATGATACATTTAATGAAACTAGAGCTAAAAAAAGTTGGGCTAAAAAGATATTTTTTATTTTCAATACTGGGGATTTTCTTATGTATGTTTTTTGTCTTTACTGGATTGAATGATAAATCTACTTCAATATATGATTATGATGTTACATTTAGGACAATCAGTTTAGTTTTCTGTTTTTACTATATTATATTATTTGCTGTGTTGAATGTGGCATATATAATAAATGAATATACAAATAAAACAATCTTGATTTTATTCTCTTATCCACTTGACCGTAAAAAACTTATTTTATCAAAGTTACTTTTGATTACGACTCTTATGATATCATCAATGATAGTTGGATATATCTGTTGTTTTACATTCGTTGTTGTGTTGGATAAGTATTTTAATTTAGTTATTGGAGATTTTCATATTTCAATTTTATCTTATTGGATACCAGGAGCAATTAAAAGTATTATTGTATTTTGCTCATTAGGTATATGGACATTCGTTGTTGGAATGATAAGAAAATCAATACCTGTTACCCTTGTCAGTTCAATTATTTTTATCAATTTAAGACAATTTATTTTAGCTGGTACAAATACAACTCAAGACAGTTTGATTTCTGTTTTTATTATAGTTGGTATAACTGTGATTGGTATATATTATATACTAAATCATAAAGTTGCTGAAATTGACTAGATACTATTGATAGGAAGGTAGTTATTAATTGTATCTTCTTGGGATAATAATGATTTGCTATTATATCAGCTATTATTAATATTATTAGAGTTTTAATAATATTAATAATAGCTATATATTTTTTCTTCTTATTTATAAATTTAATGATTTATAGTCATAAAATGAACTCTAAGAAGAGATAAAAATACGTTTTATATGTTTTTAGATTAATATAAAATATCACAATGAAATGTTGTACAAAGTGATATATAATAATTATATGAACTATAAAATTGACTAAACTTATTGACTAATAAATTAGATGAAAAGTTGAGACTTACTGAAAATAAATACAATGAAATATATACTACAAGTATTAAATTAAATCTGAACTTTACATACTATTAGAATAAGTATTATAAGATTATAATGATTTAAAAATATTAAAATAATTGAGGTGATAACATGAACAATTCCTTTTTAGATAAATTGATTGAGACAAAAGAACTTAAAAATTCACTTTATAATGTGTTAAAACACAATTTTCTTTATCATTCTAATAAGATAGAGGGCAGTACTTTTACTACTGAAGCATTAGCACTTTTACTCGATAAGAATGTTGTTACAGGAAGACATACTTTAGATGATGTACAAGAAACTGTTAATTCTAGTTATGTATTTGATACAATAATTGACTCACTGAAAGAGAAAATAACACATAATTTCTTAAAGAATCTACATTCAAGTTTAATGTTCAATACAACCCTACATTCCAGAGGGATGTCTGGTATATATAAAACTATACCAAATATGATACTAGGAACTGATGTAAGCATAGCACAACCATTTGAAGTTGAGCCAAAGCTTGATGAATTAATTGAATGGTACTATAGTCAGAGTGAAGTATCTATTAAAGTTATAGCTGAATTTCATTATAGATTTGAATTGATACATCCATTTCAAGATGGTAATGGTCGCATAGGTAGATTTGTTATGCTAAAACAAATGTTAGAAAATAATCTTCCTATAAAAATTGTATCTTGGGATAGTGAGGACTTGTATAGAAACTCCTTAAATTCTTGTAGTTTAGGTAATTATGTCCCTTTAATTGAATATTTATCAAGTTTAGATGATTTTAGAGAAGTATATAAAATGTTATGGAAATAATTGTTTGGGTCTTTAAAATAAAGTGTGTATTCTTCTAAAAAGTGGTGATAATTAAAATATTAAATATCACTATATAAAGGAAGGTGCACACTTTATTTTAAAGACCCAAGAAAAGTTACTAAATCGAAGTCTATTTTTCCTTCAGATGATTCTTTGCACAAATCATTATACTTAGCAACTATGGATATTTCTGAAAGATGGACTCAAAAGATTAGAAATTGGACTCAAATTTTA
>NZ_JAGWCV010000080.1:0-11473 GCF_020657735.1 Clostridioides sp. ZZV15-6383
CAATTTGTCTACCATACCAATTAGCCTTGTATTCTAATTGACGAATAAACTCTGACCATGACACATCAGAAATTAAGCGAGATAGTTTACGATTTCTAATCATATTCTTTACTTGTAAATCTTCTATACAAATAATATCATTCTCTTTTATTAATTTAGTAGATAATTTAACTCTTGCTGTTTTTTATTTGGATACATTCTAAATTTATATGCCTTTTCCACTACTATCACCTCACTTTACTTGTTTTTCTGATTATTAATATATTTTCTTATCAGCTCCTCTGTATTTTCTGATACAGTAGCAACGAAATAACTAGGATTCCCAAGATGCTCTTCACATAATTTCTTTTTCAACTATTCTCTCTGTTTTTTCATTGACAACATTAACAACCTTGCTGATACACCTTTTAATACTTTTATCATATTTGGTATATAGTGTTGTGGTGAACAATTTATTAGGAAATGTATGTGATCCTTATCACACTTACATTCTAATATTTGAAATTTATTATCTTCAGCTATTTTATTTAATATATTAATTAAATCTTCTTCAATTTCATTTGTTAACACTGAATGTCTATATTTTACACACCATACTATATGGTATTGTACTAAATATACATATTCTATACCATGAGTCACTTCCATTTTTCATCATCCACTATAATATTAACAAATGTAATTATTTAAAATAATTATTTCGGAAGGTTTTTATATTTATTTTTAAATAACATATGCAAGAACCATAATTCCTAACCTTTATCATTTTCCAACTCCATCAAATCTTAGTGAACTTAATTCTTCATTCATAATGATATCCTTTCTTTAACGTATTTTATCCTTAAACTCAATATAACAAAACATTGTTACGTTGTCAAGTATGATAATAATACTTAACAAAACAACCATAATTTGGTTTCTATAAATAAACAAAAAAAATAATAGGAAAAATACTTTATCTAAACTATAAATCTAACTTTCTTAGATTGTAGTTTAAGTAAAGCATATCCCTATTACTCAATCTTTATATATATTTGTTATATAAACTTTTAAAATATAAATCTTTAAATTCTATAGTAATCTACAAACCACTATATTCTTCTACATATTGATAAATTTTTCTATTACATCAGCTAATCTCTCCATATCAGTAGAATAAACTTCGCCTATGCTACCTATTCTAAATGTATCTATATCAGTCAATTTGCCTGGATAGATAACAAATCCATTCTCTTTTAAATAAGTATAGAATTCCATAAATTCAAACTTTGCATTTTTAGGATATAAGAAAGTTGTTATTACAGGTGATTGAGCATCATCATTCACCAATGTATCAAACCCTAAAGATTTTAATCTTGAAGATATTGTAAACTGATTTTCTTTGTATCTAGCATATCTTTTTTTAACAGAGCCTTCTTCTTCTAACTCCAATAAAGCTTGATAAAAAGCTCTTACAACATGTGTTGGTGAAGTAAATCTCCATTTACCATTATTTTTCTCCATAGTTTCCCATTGTGCATACACATCAAGAGATAATGATTTAGCTATGCCTTTACATTTAGATAATTCTTCTTTATTAGCTATTATAAAACCAAATCCAGGTACTCCTTGTATACATTTGTTAGAACTACTAACTAAAAAGTCTATATTAAAATCTTCAACATCAATCTCGATTCCTCCAAAACTACTCATAGCATCAACAATATAAATTTTATTATATTCTTTTGCAAGTTTACCTATCTCTTGTATAGGATTCAATCTACCTGTAGTAGTTTCACAGTGAACCATTGACATATGTGTTATATCTTTGTTTTCTTTTAATAAATTTTCTACTACATTTAAATCAACTGCTTCTATATCTTTAAATGTACAATCAACAAATTCTATATTAAGATAATTACATATATCTTTCATTCTCTTTCCATATGCTCCGTTTGCAATTACAAGAAGTTTACCATCCTCTGGAATAGTACTTCCTATTGTAGCTTCAACTGAGAAAGTCCCACTTCCTTGCATTAATACACTTGTATACTTATCTGTATTCTTTGTTCCTAGAGACACTAGTCTTCTTCTAACATCTTGTACTAAGTCATTATATTCCACATCCCAAGTACACCAATCTTTTAACATAGATGCTCTTACCGATTTAGTAGTAGATAATGGTCCTGGTGTAAGTAATATGTAATCATTTTCTGGTACAAAGTCTGATTTAATAGTTTCATTCTCTATTTTTACTAAGACATCTTCTAGTTCAGCCATAGTTTCTATTACAAAATGTGCTCCTGCTTCTTTAAATTTCTTTGAAACTTCACTCATCTTAGTTTTTAAGGTTTCCTCATCCATGTTCTCTACTTCTTCTTGTGTAAGACCTAATTCACTTGAACCCTTTATCACAGCAACACTCCACATTCCTGCATTTATACCTTCTTTTACATCACTTATTGTGTCTCCTACTTTTACCATAGAACTCATAGGAGATATCCCTAGAGCTTCAGCATTTTTATAACACATCCAAGGATATGGTCTTCCTTGAGATACCTCTGATGGTGTTACAAGAAAATCTGGTGAGTATCCTTTCTTTGCTGCATTTGGTTCAACTATGTTCATCATCTCTCTTGTATAACCTGTTGTAGAACCTATTTTTAATCCATTTTTTCTTAATTTTTCAATAGTTTCAACAACATGAGGAATTGGAGTTGTATACTCTTCTAATGTTTCAAATAGCATTGGCTCAAATTCAGCATAAAGCTCATTTACATCTTCTTCAGTTGGTATTTTTCCAAACTTCTCTGACCAAAGATTTTTTATTCTATCTATTTCACACATTTCTCTTATATGGTCTATCTTTAATTTTCCCATAGGTTTCCTTGCTTCTTCCATTGTTACATCTATACCTCTTCTTTTAAATATCTCTATAAATACATTAAGAGGTGCAAAGCATCCATAATCTACCGTTGTTCCAGCCCAATCAAATACTACTGCCTTTATTTTTTCTCCATATATCTTTTTCATCTTCATAGCCTCCATAGATTCTTTTTAGAATTTTTGTGTTTTTAATTGTTTTTACTTCTAAAGTATAACTTTCATATGTTAATTATACATCATATTTAGGTTAAATATATATTAAATTTCTGTTTTTAGTTGTTTTTAATTGTTTCTAGTTGTTTTTTTATTTTATATCAAATTTCCACAAAACTCTAAATTACAATCTAAAATTTACTTTCTAATATTAATCTATGAACTGACTATATTCTATGAACTTGGTTGTATTAAGCCCAGTTGTACTATATAAAATTATAGTGTTTATTTTGCTTCTATCCATGTTGTATTTATCTCATTTAACTTATCTTTCCATTCAATTGGGAGCTCTACATCACAAATGACAAAATCCAATTCTTCTAAGTCTACTATCTTATACATACTAACAATTCCTATTTTAGAACTATCACACAATACAAAGCTTTCTTTTGAATTTTTTATATATGCTTCTGATAACAACGCTTTATTTTGGTCTATACTACTAATTCCAAAGCTATCAAGTATACCTTCACTAGATATAAAAGCCTTATCTACATATAAATTTTTCATGGTATCTATTGACATTGGACATGCTGTCCTTTGATGTTTTAAATTTACTTTTCCACCAATAAATATAACTTCTCCATCAAATAAGTCTTGATTTTCATAAGAAATCAATTTTGATAGAACTGGATAAGAATTTGTAATAATCTTTAAATTCTTTATAGATACTATGTAATCTACAATTTGCAAATTGGTAGTACCTTCATCTATGACGATTGACTCATTGTCATTCACAAACTTAGCTGCATATTTAGCAATACTTTGCTTTTTATCTAAATTAGTACTATTTCTCTTTATATGTTCTGGTTCAATCACACCATAATTTATTTTTATAGCACCACCATATACCTTTTTTAATTTATTTTCATTTTCTAATTCTTCCAAATATCTTCTTATTGTTTCTGATGATACTTCTAGTCTTTTTACTAACTCTTTAGTATTTACCTTACCTTTTGAATCCAATAATTTCAGTATTTCTTTTTTTCTATCTATCGAATTTAAAGACATTAATCTTCCTCCTAAATATAATAATATATTTTGCTCCTATAATATTACAATAATACCTTTATTTATTAAATCATATTTATATTAAATCTTTTTACTTAATTAGAATTCAATTTAAAATAACATTAAAATATTATCTAATATAAAAAAGTCCATCAAATATTAATATCAGATGGACTTTGTCAAACTTTATTTTAAAAATTAATATTTAAAACCTAATTAATAATTTATTTTCTTGTTTCCAAGAATTTTACTAAATTATTTACACTAGACATATCTTTTCTCTCTAAATCAGTTGGTTGAAGCTCTATTCCTAGTCTATTTTCAATTTCAAGTAAAACTTCAATTATAGCTAATGAGTCTAAAAGCTCTGTCTCAAATAAGTTAAGGTCTAAATCTTCTCTTATCTCATCAGTACCTAATACATCTTCAAATATTTCTATAACTGTTTCTTGCATAAATTTGCCTCCTTAAAATTAAGCTAAATAACCTGAGAATATCAGTAATCCAAAACATACAACATGGAATGTAATGAAAATTTGAACTCTCTCGAACCATTTTTCTTTTTTATGTTTTTTATAAAATTTAGATTTTCTCTGATATATATCAGTTAAAACAAGTGCCAATCCTTGATATACTCCATAAGCAACGTAATACCAAGTTAGTCCATGCCAAAATCCCATTGTTATCATGGTTATCATCTGAGCTACATGAGCAGCAGTAGTTCTTTTCTTAAATCTTTTCTTTCTCATTGATGACATAACAAATCTAGAAAAAATATAATCTCCAAACCATCTTGAAAGACTTATATGCCATCTTGTCCAGAATTCCTTCATATCTTTACTGATAAATGGCTTGTCAAAATTTATAGGTACTTTTATTCCAAATATATATCCTGTACCTATAGCAAATAAGCTATATCCTGCAAAATCAAAGAACAGGTACAAGCTATATGCATACATATAACTTAAAATATTTATAAAACTCATATCTTTAGGTGTTATTGATACCCAATATGTATTTATCAAAAATGCTATAACAAACTTATAACCTACTCCCATGACAATATTTTTTATTCCTGCCAGTAAGTACTCTTCTAGATACTCTTTTCTAGAGATTTGTTTTTCCAAATCTTGTTCAAATCTTCTTGATCTATCAATAGGACCAGAACTTAATGTTGGAAAAAATAACATAAAGTAAAGCATCCTTGAAATCTTAACCTCTTTTATAGAACCATCATAAATTTCAATAACCATCTGTATAGCTCTGAAATTTAAGTATGATATTCCAATAAATCCAATCATCCCAAAAGAAGTAACTGGAGATATTTTATTGATTATTATTGGAAGCATTGATGCAAACAAAAAGCCCCAATATATATATTTATTTTTAGTTTTTCTTCTTACATATTCATATCCTTTAACTATTATTACTTCAAGAATAATAAATATCACCAAGTATTTTAGTTGAACATCTATTCCTACTATTAAGAATATCATAAATAAACTTGCCAACATGCCATAATACTTTATATTCTTGCCCATTAGACCTAAAATCACTGCTGGTATTGATGTTAATAATAATATATAAAGATAAAAATAATCTCCGTACTGTGAAAAAATCATTAAATTTCCTCCATAAGTTTCTTTCTGTCTATTTTGCCATTGATATTTGTTGGAAACTCAGAGATTATTGAAATATTTCTTGGAATCATATATGAAGGTATATATTTTCCCAGTTCCTTTTTTATTATCATCCCATTTTTAATATTACTTAAATCATTCTTTTCATTTAACTCAACAATACCTTTTAAATAAGCAATTTTTTCGTCCTTATATATTGGTAAAACTACTGCATTTTTTACATTATGTACTTTTCTCAAGTTATTTTCTATATCTTCTATTTCAATTCTAAATCCATTTAATTTAATCTGAAAATCTTTCCTTCCACAGTAGTATATATTTCCATCTAAAAGATATCCCATATCTCCAGTTTTATAAGCTCTCCACTTTACACCATCTATTTCATCGTAGAAAAATACTTCATCAGTCTTTTCTTTATTATTAAAGTACCCTTTAGAAACTGATGGTCCAATTATTATAATCTCACCTTTTTCATTTTCCTTAAGTTCGTTTCCATCTTCATCAAGTATTTTTATTTTACAATTTGACATAGGATACCCAACTGGAAGACTCTTTTTATCATCTATAGCTTCCTGAGTCATATCGTTTACACTTACACCAACAGTAGCTTCAGTTGGTCCATATCCATTGATAATTCTTGTATTTGGAAATCTACTCATAAGTTCTTTAGTAAGATTTTTTGAAAGTGCTTCTCCTATGAATATCATTGACTCAAGCTTAGGAAGCATTTCACTATTGAACTCTTTTTCTGTTACACATACACCTGCAAAAGAAGGAGTTGACACCCATACAGCTATATCTGACATACTAAATTGTCTAAATAATTCTTTATAATCTGCTAGTACATCTTTTGATATTGAAAATAATGTAGCTCCATGAATAAGACCAGGATATATTGTTGTAACTGAAAGGTCAAAAGAATATGCTGCTTGATTCATTATTACTTTTTCACTTCCATCTATATTTAGATATGTGCTTATCCAATCCGAAAAGCTATCCAAATTATTTGAACTTATTTGAACTCCTTTTGGTTTTCCTGTACTTCCTGAGGTAAATAATATATATGCATTTTCATCATCTTTTACCCAGTTTTCTTTATGTAATACTTTTCCCTTATATTCATTTATTATGTCCTTCAGTTTATCCATATCAATTACATTTATATCTCCAAAATCTTTTTCATTACTAAAATTAAATAATACCTTGGGTTTTATCTCTTTAGTAACTTCAAAAACTCTATCAAGTGGAAAACTAATATCAAGAGGTACATATGCTCTACCTGATTTTAAAGCTCCTATCATACATGCCATTATCATATTTTCTTTATTACCATAAATTACTATAGGAGTATCTTCTTCTTTATATAAATCTTTTAAATATACTGATATAGCATCTGAATACTCATTTAAATCTTTATAAGAAAGTTTATCTCCATTACACATTAGTGCTACTCTATTTGTATTTGAATATTTTTTTATTCCTTCAATAATTTTCATATAAGAATACTCCTTTAAAATCCGTTATAAATAAATGGCAATTCTTTAAATGGAGTAAATGTTAGAACCCCTATCGCCAATATTATAACCATAGTTAAACAAATACTAGTTGCCAAATCCTTATTGCTCTTTAAATATTTTAAATAATCTCTCACAAACATCTACCCATCCTTTCGTACCAAGATGCATTACATCTCTTAAATAATATTTATCTGACCCTTTATCCCTAAGGTTTAGAACTTTAAAGCCTTTGCTTTCTGCTATGTTTTGTGCTTTATCATAGTATTGAATTCTTTCTTGTTCAGATATACCAGTCAAATCATAGAATTTATCCATACTTGGGATTAATACAACAACTGGCTTAATACCTAAGTCAGTACATACATTTAACATAAGTTTATAACTTTCAAATTCCTTAGAAGTCAATAGATTTACATCTTTATCTCTTCCTTTATATTGATCTAAACCATCTTTAAAATGTTTTTTATAATAATATTTATCAATATTTAGTGGATTTCTACCAACTCTTTTTTTAGCATCTTCAATAGCTTTCTTTCTCTCATAAGACCAGTTTATTGGTCTTTTTCTTTTTTCTTTTCTTTTTTTATCTAGCTTAATTAATCGTTTATAAAGTATACCCTTTTCTTTTAGACCTATACAATACTTTCGTCCTTGAAAATAAGGCTCTAAAAGTACCTTCTCAGCTTTTTCAGACAATGTCTTAGGCTCATATAACTTAGCATATAATGCTTCTGCTTTATACTCGTCACTTTTCCACAATAACTTACTTGATTTTTTTGCATATTCAATCTTATTTTGTTTAGATATTTTTGGATTATCTAAAAATCGATAAAATTGTATTGGTGAAAATCTAGACTGATAATGGTGACTTGTGACTCCATCTTTCTCCATAAACCATTGCATAGAAATTAACAAGACCACCTTCTTATCATCAATATTAGGATTCATACTTCCTAATATCGCAGCATCTTGTAATGTCTGAGTATAGGCTGTCCCAATTGCAAATACCTTATTTTTACTCCTATTCGTATTAAAATAGTACTTTGGATGTTGTTTTGTTGAATTACTAAGTTCTGATGACCCCAAAATCATAATATCTTTTTCTCTTAAAAAATGATTATTTGCTGTAACACCTTTATCTTTTATATCACTTAAAGTATCATCCATAATTGGAAGTAGATTTTTCTCCCTCAAAAGTTCATCAGTTTTAGAATCAAGAAATTTGTCTAGTCCAAATAAAAATACTACGCCTATTATAAACGGTGTAATAAAGTATATCAATTTTCTCATATTTTCTCTCCTCTAAAAATTTTCAATTTTATGTTATTATTAATCATATTAGTTTTGATATATATATTCAACTACAAAATTGTAATAAAATCGTCAAAACTTTTTTTTATACTGTTACAAAATTGTAAAAAAAGATAAAAAAGTGCTAAAAGATAACTTTCTTTTTATTACTTTTTAATACTTATAATTTGACATTTTAATACTTAATTATGTATACATTTTAACTTAATTTAAAATTAAATTTATTTAGAAATATATATTATACATTAGTATATATTTTATAAGATAAATTATATACTATCAGCTGGATAAACAATATTACTTTGCCTTCTTATCTCATCCATAATTTCCATTACTATTATTGAATTTTCATGAGAATTTATATTCGACTCTATTTTATTGTTATTTATAAGGCTTATAAACTCTACAAGTTCATAATACATTCCTTCTACTTCTCTAGGCTTTTCCTCTGCTTTTTCTTTTGAAATGGATATATCTTCTTCTCTTCCATCTCTATATTTAATAATAGCTTTTTCAAATAGATTAAGTTTTTCAATTATTATACTTCCCTCTTCTCCTTGTATTTCAGATGGTATATAAGAATCAGCTATTTTAGAATACTGAATTATTGCATCCATGTTATCGTATTGAAATATAGTTGAACCTTCTCCATCAACTCCAGTTTGAAGTATATGAGAAATTGCCTTTACTGACTTTGGAGCTCCAAATAGATTTACCATAGGATGTATACAATACACTCCTATATCCATTAATGCACCATTTGACAATTCTTTTTTAAAAGCATTTTCTATAATTCCATTTTTATATTTATCATATCTTGAAGAATATTGACAATAACTTCCAAAGAATCTTCTTATTTTTCCTATTTTATACAAGTTTTCTTTAACTGCTCTAAAGTTTGGAACACATGTAATCCTCATAGCTTCCATAAGTAATACATTATTCTCTCTAGCTGTTTTTATCATTAATTTTACTTCTTTTAAATTAGATGCTAACGATTTTTCACAAAGCACATGTTTTTTGTGTTTTAAGCAAGTAATGGCTTGCTTTGAATGTATTGCATTTGGAGAAGCTATATATACAGCATCTATATCGTTCGATTTAGCCATTTGTTCTAAATCATCGAAAAAAATACTTGCTCCGTGTAAAGCTCCAAATTCTCTAGCTTTTTCTAAATTTCTAGAATATACAGCAACTAATTCAAATTCTTTAACCCTAGATGCAGCTCTTAGAAATATATTTGCTATATTGCTTGTTCCAATAATACCAAATCTTATTTTATCCACCATAAATCACTCCTCATTTTCTACGCTTTATTTTAATTTTAATAGAAAACTTTACAACTTATCACCATTTTTCAAAATAATTTTATCAAATAAAAAAGAAAGCTACTTTTAAATGATTTCACCATTTTAACATAGCTTTCTTTTAACTGCAATCTAAATTCAACCTATATTTTTAAAGTTATCTTTCTACTATATCTTTATTTCCTCTCAAAAACTTTATAGTAAAAATTTCATCTACAAACAATGCTACTAACAATATAGTTACAATAATTGGCCAGTAAGGCATTATAAGACTATATAAAGTATCAACTATATATACTTGAAAATATCTGACTCCAATAAAAGTCAATATAGTCCAATATATAGAAAACTTTAGACATACTATACCTCTACTATTGTACTTATAATCTGAATAATCCCAATAGACCTTATTAAAATATACTTTCATAAGTATTCCTGTAATATACTCTACTACAGTTGGTACTACTAGACATAATAAAAGCAATGCAAATATATTATTTGGGTCAATAAACCTTGAGACCTCTATTATAATCGACATTGCAATTGCATACATTGGTTTAAATGGTCCATTTAAAAATCCATCTTCTTGAAAATGACCTTGTTTATAATAACTATATAAATTTTCAATTATCCAACCTATAAAACCATATAAGAAAAAATTAAATAAAAAATATAATAGAGAACCTACATTATCCATGAATATTCCTCCTAGTTGTTTATACTTATTTTTTCTCATATTCATGGATTTATTCTAAATCAAAGAAATTATATTAGATTTATTTGATTAATATTTTATATTATAGATTGTGACACTCTTTAGAGTTCAAACTTTTTAGGTATTCTCTAACCTCTAATAAATTCTCAAGTATTTTATGTGATTGTGATTTAATTTGCTCATCTGGTTCTTTTAAATCTGGTACATTTATACACCTTATACCACCATTGTATGCAGCTTCAACTCCCATAGGCGAATCCTCTATAACAATACAATTTTTTGGATTAATATTTATCTTTTTAGCTGCTTTTAAGAATATCTCAGGATTTGGTTTAGAGTTTACAACATCATCTCCACAAACTATAGCATCAAAGTAATCTTTTAAATTTGCCTTAGCTAATCTCTTTACTGCTCTTTCTCTCTTTGTTGACGTTGCAACAGCCATTTTGTATCCATTTTCCTTTAAAAAAGAGATTAGTTCATTGACTCCTAATTTAATAGGAGCTCCCTCCCTATCCATAAATTCAATCATATTTTTAGTTTTTTCATCATATAAATCTATTATTGGTACAGAGCTATCGTATATATTTGTAAGACCTTCTATTATCCCTTTACGATTTCTTCCCATAACTGATGTATAGATTTCCTTAGTCATAGTATATCCATATTTTTCAAACGTCTCTATCCAAAATTCAAGAGAAATCCTCTCTGACTGAACCTCCCATGACTAAAGTCACAGGGTTCCTGCTTCACAGAATTTTGCATATTAAAATATGTCTTACTAATTCTCCACAGGCTATCCCCGTAGTTCCTACGGTTCTTACATAAGTTATTTATTTTGAATTGTTATTAATCTTAATCCTTCTTTTAATATATTTATACTTGCATTTATAT
>NZ_JAGWCV010000081.1:0-11203 GCF_020657735.1 Clostridioides sp. ZZV15-6383
GTCAGAGTTTATTCGTCAATTAGAATACAAGGCTAATTGGTATGGTAGACAAATTGTAAAGGTAGGTAAATTCTTTGCAAGTTCACAAATATGCAATAAATGTGGGTATAAAAACGAGGAAGTTAAGAACTTAAATATAAGAGAATGGATTTGTCCTAGTTGTAATGAAACTCACGATAGAGATATAAATGCAAGTATAAATATATTAAAAGAAGGATTAAGACTAATAACGATTCAAAATAAATAACTTATGTAAGAACCGTAGGAACTATGGGGATAGCCTGTGGAGAATTAGTAAGACATATTTTAATATGCAAAATTCTGTGAAGCAGGAACCCTGTGACTTTAGTCATGGGAGGTTCAGATAAATACTCCGATAAGAATCCCAACACTTGCTAATTACTCTGTGAAATTTAGATATAATGGGATTAGTGCTCATGCAGCACAAGCTCCTTATAACGGAAGAAGTGCACTTGATGCAGTAGAACTTATGAATATAGGTTGTAATTATTTGAGAGAACATATATTTGATAGCTGTAGAGTACACTATGTAACTACTAATGGTGGAAAAATGCCAAATATAGTTCCAGATTTTGCAGAAGTGTGGTATTACATAAGAGGAGTTAAAATGGAGCATGTAAGAGATGTATTTGGTAGGATTGTTGATATAGCAAAAGGAGCAGCATTAATGACTGGTACTAGTATGGAATATAATATTATAAGTGGAGTGTATGACTATATTCCAAATACAATATTAACAGATATCCTATCACAAAACATGAGATTGGTAGGAGTACAAAATTATAATGAAGATGACTATTATTTTGCAGAGAAATTAGCTGAAACAGTGTCTATAGATAAAAGAATTAGTGTTTCTAGTGTATTAAGTGGAAATAAGGATATTACTAAGATGAATTTACATGATAAAATTACAGATGATACATTTACTCATAATAATTGTATATCATTATCATTAGATATTGGAGATATTAGTTACATAATGCCTACAGCACAATGTTCTTGTTCAGTTTGGCCTATTGGTATTTCTGCTCATACATGGCAGTCTTGTGCCAGTGCAGGTTCTGACATGGGATTTAAAGCGATGTTATTAGCATCTAAGTCTATAGCATGTTCAATAAATGATGTAATGTTGGATGAATCTATTGTAAATAAATCAAAAAGGGAATTAGACGATACTATAGGTAGTTTTGAATATACTCCAATTATTTGAAAATTAATTTAATGTAAGTAAGATTGAATTGTATGAGTTTATATAAATCTATAATTTAATATTATTTTTAACTTTGTCTTCTAATTATTTTAAATCTAAGATACAGTGATTAGAAGGTATTTTTTAAGTTTCTTAGAATACTATATCTTATATAATCTTGATAAAAAGTGTTATACTATATATCATCTAAATAAAAAGTAGTACAAAAAGGAGTATTTATGTTTGGATATGTTAAAATAAACAAAATGGATTTAACATTTAGAGAATATGACCATTACAAAGCTTACTATTGTGGATTATGTAAATATTTAAAAAGAAATCATGGAGAAATTTCTAGATTTTCTCTGAATTATGATATAACATTTTTAATTGTTTTATTAACAGCAGTATATAACCCAGAGTCTATAAGTACAGAGGAAGCATGTATAGTCAATCCATTTAAAAAGAAAAAGGTAATTACAAATGATATTACAGAATATGCAGCAAGTATGAATATTCTTTTAACGTATTATAAATTGGAAGATAATTTAATGGACGATAAACGCATAAAAGATAAATTAGCATATTATATATATAAAAACAAATTAAATTTAGCATATGAAAAGTATCCTAAAAAAGCAGAGTATATAAAACAACAGCTAAATGAATTAAATAAGTTAGAAAAGGACAAAAATATAAATATAGATGAAGTATCTAGTGTATTTGGTAATATAATGGGTGAAGTATTTGCCTACAAAAAAGATGAAAACGAGAGAAACTTAAGAATGATAGGCTTTAATATAGGTAAGTATATATATCTACTAGATGCCTATGAAGATTTAGATGAAGATTTTAAAAAAGGAAGATACAATCCATTTATAGAGTATATAGATAAAAATGATGAGTTAAAAGAAAAAGTAAAAAAAATAATTGTGACATCATTAGGTTTTTTAGCTAGAGGGATTGATAATTTAAATCTAAATAAAAATGTTGGAATAATAGAAAATATAATTTATTCTGGTGTTTATTTAAGATATATGAATATATTAGAAAGCAGAGGTGGAAAGAATGTACAGTAATACTTATAATAATGAAAATTTTATGAGAGCAAGAGCTTTTATAGAAAATAGTGAATTTAAAAAATCATATGATTTTTTAAAGACTTTGACTGACAAATGTGCAGAATGGTATTATCTAACTGGTTTTTCTGCAATGAACATAGGATATTATGAAGAAGGTGAAGACTTCTTAAAAAGAGCAAAATTTATGGAACCTGAAAATAGCGAATATAGTGATGCACTTAGAAGTTATACACAATATAGAAATGAATATAACAACAGAGCTGACAATTATAATAGAAGAAGACGTAATGATTTAGATGGATGTTGCTGTTGCTGTGATGATTGTTGTTGTTGTCTAGGTGACGATTGTTGTGAAAACTGTGCTAAGCTTTGGTGTTTAGATTCATGCTGTGAATGTTTTGGTGGAGATTTAATAACTTGTTGTTAGGATGATAAATATGAGTATAAAAGTTGCTTATGGAGGAGTTTTATTAGCATTAAATGTGATATTGTTGACTCTTACAAATATTATTCCTGTAAATACATTGTTTATTATGGGTTTAGCATCACTTTTAGTATCAATTGTAATAATGGAATGGGGATTTAAAAGTGGAATTGCTTTTTATATAGGTTCTATAGCTTTAGGATTTATAGTGATGGCAAGTAAGTCTCAATGGATTGTATATTCACTTACTTTTGGAATATATGGTATTGTAAAATATCTTATAGAAAAAGATAGGTCAATATATATTGAGTATTTTTTGAAATTAGTATTTGCAAATATAATGTTACTTATATTGTATTTTTTATTAAGGACAATAGTTTATATACCAATAAATATTTTTATTATAGGTTCATTTGAGATAGCTTTTATAGTATATGACTATGTTTATAGTTCTTTTATAGGTTATTACAATAATAGGTTAAGAAAGATGCTATTTAAAAAATAACAGTTGATTTTTATATTTAATATATACTTAGTGTAATATAAAAAAGCTTTGATTTTTAGTCAGAGCTTTTTTATATTAGATATAATATAAGTTTTTAAAATAGATAATATAGATTAAATATCCACTATATTTACATCTGTAGCTAAAGAATAAATAATATCCTTTCTTTCTACTATTATCTGAACATTCTTAGAAATTTCATCATCAAGTGATATTTGGGATAAAAGTTCCTTTGTTGGATTTATTGCAATTGGATTTCCAACTCTTTTTAACATATTTATATCACCATTAGTATCACCATAGGCATATGAGTTTGATAAGTCTAAATCATATTTTGCAACAAAATTGTTTATAGCATTATTTTTACTTATAGAATCCCACATTGGAATAACTGTTCCTGTAAATATATCATTTTCAAATACATAATTACTTCCTAGAAAATCAGTTACATTATATTTTTTTGCCATTTTTTCAACTAGAAACCCAGGGCTACCAGATATAAATATAACTATATGCCCTTGATTTAGATGCCACTCAATCCTTGAGCGTGTGTATTTATAAACCCTATCTGCTTTTAATTTGATTACTTGGTCACTTGTAAAGTTAATACAGGTTTTATCTAATCCTTTTAATGAATCAACATAAAGGTCACATATTTCTAATAGATAATCATCATAATTACCTTGTCTTTTATCCCAATCCATAAAAGTGTCTCTAGCGTGTTTATACCAATTTTTTTGGTCAATTATATCGTATTTAATTAATTTCTTAAAATGTTCAACCATAAGAGAGTCTCTATAAAGAGTACCATCTATATCAAAAAAAGCTGCTATATTTTTCATCATAAGACCACCTCAATTAATCATTTCCTTATATTATATTATAAATTGTACCTAAGTTGTTAAAATATATGTATAATAATTTATATATTAAAAAACAAGTATTTTAAAGTTTAAAGGATGTGACTATATGAATTTTAATTTTGCAAAGGCTACGAATTCTAGACTTATGGGTAGTTTAGGTCTTATAATAAATTGGATAGATGATGAAAATAATCATTTTTGTCAATATTTTTTATTGGATGCAGAGGGATTAGGTTTGGCAGATTATGTGAGTTTAAAAAATCCAACACAAGAAGAAGCTTATATGGAAGAAGAAAGATTGATGGGAGGGTTTGGTTCAGATAGAGTTGAATTAACGAAGGATGAATCTTTATTTTTAGTATCTTATTTTGGTAATAAGAATCTTTATTATGACAAGTTATTGCCAGGAGATAAATGTGAGTATATTGATATTGTAAAAAATTATAAAACAGACTTAACTATAGAAAAATTATATAATAAGATATGTAAAAGAGTTTATGAAGAAGTTGAATTTATAAACTATATGACCATGAGATTTATAGCATGGGATAGAGAAAGTCTAAAGTATTTTTCTGGAAGTGATGAGATTGCAAATATGCATATTACAAATATAAATGGAACATTACTTAAAAATGTAGTAAGTGATAAAGGTCAAGGTCGATATATAAGTGAAGCTTTATATGAAGATAATGATGGATATTATATGTGTAAAATTGCTTTTTGTATAAGTAAGTGTCATGAAACTGGTTTTAGAATTAATTCTCTATTAGTGACAGATAAAGAACCTATGTATGATTTTGAGGTATTTGATGAGATTTCTAAGAGTGAATTTGTAAGTGTATATAGTGTAAATTCACCTGAGGAGTTTGCAAGAGTATTTTATAGAGAAAATCCATTCTTATTAAAAAGTGATATGAATGAAGGTATATTTTTTACTAGATTTAATTTTAATAATGACCATGTTAAAGAAAATGTATATGTAATAAATAATGATATGAAAGCTATATATTACTTAATGGGAAATAAGTTTTTTATTGGTACTTATAATGAAAGTGATTGCAATTGTATTAATGAAATAAGTCAATATAACTATAGTAAATATATTAAGTTTGAAGAGAATTTTTTCTTTGAACAAAATGCATTGTATGATTTTGCAGAATCAGGTTCAATAGATTTTGATGATTTTTTAGAATAATAATTTTAGGCATTATTTAAGCGAGATTAACTGAATTTAATCTCGCTTAAATTTATTTCTATAATATTGGGGGAATATTATGAGGAATACATTTATTATTGTGGTCAATTATTAAAAATTTATACAGTTTATTAAAAAAAAATAAAAAAATTTATAACTTTCCTCATGTTATTTGCCAATATTAATTTTTGGTATATTTTATATGTAGGTGTTGATTTGTAAGATGTTATATATTTTGCTTATTAACCTCTATTTTTTAGTGAATATGCTAGAGTCATACCAGTTATCAAAATGGATAAATTTAAATGGTTGATGTATATCAATTGCATTTTTAGGACAGTTATAAATACACCTCATACACAGGCAACAATTCCAATTAAATTTAACATTATCTTTTGTAACATTTATATTATGCTTAGGACAATTATTAGCACATTTAGAACAGTGTGTACAATTGTTTTTAACGTAGAAAAACTTACCTAAAATATGAGCTCCATACCATTCTGACCTACCAACAAAAGAGAGTATTTTTACTAAAGTGCTACTATTTGGGAGGTATGAAATTCGATTTATTAAATTATGTACAGTAGTAGGTATTTCTTTATCTGCTTTATCAATAAGCTCTCTTGTTTTTATATCATCATATTTGACCATGAAATTTGATGGCATAGCAAATAATTTGTTATAAAATACTTTGAAACCTTTAGAATCTAATTTTTTGATTAGCAAATTTGATGAAGCATAATTTATATAACTGTCTTCACCAGCTGTGTGTATTACAAATGCATCCATAGAGTGTGTATTAGGCAATTTTTTTACAAAGTCTAATACAATTTGAGGTGCATTAAATGAATGCACAGGATAGGCTATTCCTACTATATCATACGATGTTAAACGGATTTCAGATGTCTTGATATTTTCAATTTTTATACATTCGACACAAATCTGTTTATTTTCAAATTCTTGTTTTACTTTATTAATTATATATTCTGTCATTCCAGTTCCAGAAAAGTAAAATATACATAATTTGTACAAAGTAACACCTCCTATAAATAAAATAGTCACTTGCTATAGTCATTATAACATAGAGCTAATTAACTTGATAGAAAACCAAAGGGATTTGCATGTTTAGTATTTTTATAATTATAGAATTAAATAATAGTTGTAGTATGTAGTGATATTTTACTAACATTAATTTAATTTCATTAATATACATTGTAAATGGCTAATATAACTTTAAATGAAAAAATCAGATAAAATTTAATTTTATCTGATTTTTTCTATATTTATATTATTAGATTATGTTAATATTTGTTGACCGAATAAAAGTATATTCAGTCAACTTTCTATACCTATAATAATATTGGGGGAATATTATGAGGAATACATTTATTATTATGACCAATTATTAATGCTTTATACAACTTACTTGAAAAAATATATATTACATTTCTTCCTCATCAAATTCCTCTATATTAGTAGTTTGTGGTATACCTTGTATAGACATATTACTAGAGCCATAAGGAGTCGGGTATATATTAGGTGGCATAGTACTAGGCATAACCACAGGCATACCTTGCATTGTATTATGACATATAACACCTGGTATCATCATAAGTACATTAGGAGGCATATTTTGATTGCATGAAAAGTTAGGAATACCCATATTATTATTTATGTTGCCAGACATATTGTTAGGCATACCCGTATTACCATACATATTATTATTTATATTGCCAGACATGTTGTTAGGCATACCCATGTTATTATTCATATTATTAGGCATATTGTTAGGCATACTCATGTTATTATTCATATTATTAGGCATATTGTTAGGCATACCCATGTTATTATTCATATTATTAGGCATATTGTTAGGCATACCCATATTATTATTCATGTTACTAGATGTATTATTAGGCATACCCATATTATTATTCATGTTGTTAGACATATTATTAGGCATACCCATATTGTTATTCATGTTGCTAGACGTATTATTAGGCATATTATTTGTAGTAGATGTATTGTAATTCATATTTCCGGATGTATTATTTGTGTTAGGCAAGTTGTTTGGAGAATTACTACTTTTAGGATAATTATTTACGCTATTAGGATATAGGTTATTTGTGTTCTGGTTATTAGGTATTTTTGTATAACCATTAGAAATTTGAGGGTCATTTCTCAATTCATCTTGGGGAATTTCTTCATTAGTAATATAATCTGCATAGTTCGCTGGGTCTAAGTAAGGCATGTAACTAGTATCCAAATCCTTTTTTTTCTTGTTACTCATATTAAACTTGCACCTCCTAGAAAACTATAAAAAAGTTTACAAAAACTTATTCTAATAATATATATATTAAAAAAGTTTATAATATGTGCATTCTAATTGTTATTAAATAAAATAAAAATTATTGTTGCAAACTTAAAAATAATAGCATATAATGAACATATGAACAGTTATTCATATATTATAAATAACGGAGGATTAAAAATGAGAGAAGAGATAAATGATTGTAATTGTAATGTAATACATGAAGAAATAGTAACAGAAGCTAAATCAACTATGCCAGATGAAGAAATGTTATATGATTTAGCAGAATTATTTAAAGTATTTGGAGATACTACTAGAGTAAAGATATTATATGCATTATTTGCAAATGAAATGTGTGTATGTGATATAGCGAGTTTATTAAATATGACTCACTCTGCAATATCTCATCAACTTAGAGTATTAAAGCAGGCTAGGTTAGTAAAGTTTAGAAGAGAAGGAAAGACAGTGTATTACTCATTAGATGATAGTCATATAAGTCAGATATTTGATTGTGGATTAAATCATATTAGAGAGACTTATAAATGATAAATGAGAGGAGTGAATATATATGGAAGCAAATAATGTAATTAAAAAAGAATTTATATTAGGAGGATTAAACTGTGCACATTGTGCAGAAGAAATTAATAACAAAGTTTCTAAGCTAAAAGAAGTTAAATCTTCCAACTTAAATTTTATAAATAAAAAACTTACAGTAAATATAGAGGATAGCTTTAATGAGGATACTACTATAGAAAAGATAATAGATATAATAGATTCAACAGAACCAGGACTTGATATACAAATAAGTTCTAAAGAAAATTCATCTAGTAAAACATCAATTAAAAGAGAGCTTATATTAGGAGGATTAAACTGTGCACATTGTGCAGAGGAGATTAATAATAAAGTTTCTAAATTAAAAGAAATTGAATCTTCTAATTTAAACTTTGTAAATAAAAAACTTACAGTAAATATAATTACTGACTTTGAAGAGAATACTGTTATAAACAAGATAAAGGAAATAATAGATTCAACAGAACCAGGACTTGATATACAAGTAGGGTCTACTGACAAAGTAAAAGATGGGACTACTGAAAAAGCAGGAGCTATAAATGATACAGATAAGAAAGAGTTAATTCCACTTATAATTGGAGCTCTTGTATATATTTTTGGTATATATCAAACAGCTACAGGTTATGAGAGTCAATTTAGCAATATAGTATTTATAGTTGCTTATGTAATAGTAGGTGGAGATGTACTTTTAAGAGCAATAAGAAATATATCAAAAGGAAGAGTATTTGATGAAAACTTTTTGATGGCTCTAGCAACAGTAGGAGCATTAGCAATAGGAGAATTATCAGAAGCAGTAGGAGTTATGCTTTTCTATAAAGTAGGAGAGTATTTACAAGGTGTTGCAGTTGGTGAATCTAGAAAATCTATAACTTCACTTATGCAAATAAGACCAGATTATGCAAATCTAAAAGTTAATTCTGAAGTTAAAGTAGTGTCACCAGAAGAAGTAAATGTAGGAGATATAATAGTAGTGAAACCTGGTGAAAAAGTACCATTAGATGGTGTAGTAGTAGATGGAGTTTCTATGTTAGATACTTCTGCACTTACAGGAGAATCAGTACTAAGAGAAGTTGAAAGAGGAGATGAAATTTTATCAGGTGTTATAAATAAGAATGCTTTATTGAGTATTGAAGTTACAAAGAGTTTTGGAGAATCAACAGTTTCTAAGATTCTTGATCTTGTTGAAAATTCTAGTATCAAAAAATCAAAAACAGAAAACTTTATATCTAAATTTTCAAGATATTATACTCCAATAGTAGTAATAGCTGCCTTATTAATAGCATTTGTGCCACCACTTGTAGTCTCTGGTGAGGTATTTAGTGATTGGTTGTATAGAGGATTGATATTCTTAGTTGTTTCTTGTCCTTGCGCATTAGTTTTATCAATACCACTTAGCTTCTTTAGTGGAATTGGATTTGCATCTAAAAATGGAATCCTTATTAAGGGAAGTAATTACTTAGAAGCTTTAAGAAGTGTAGATACAGTAGTATTTGATAAAACAGGAACGCTTACTAAAGGTGTGTTTAATGTAACTAAATTAAATCCTGAAGGTATATCAGAAGAAGAGTTATTAGAATATGCAGCTATTGCAGAGGTAAATTCAAATCATCCAATAGCAAAGTCTATATTAAATTACTATAATAAAAAATTTGATTTAGACACAATAGACAGTTATGAGGAAATAGCGGCTTATGGAATTAGAGTAAAATATAATGGTAAGCTTATATTAGCAGGTAATGAGAAACTTATGAAAAAAGAAAATATATCTTATTCACCAGCTAAAGAAGTAGGTACAGTAGTCTATATTGCTGTTGATAAAGTATACAGAGGTTATATAGTTATATCTGATGAAGTAAAAGAAGATAGTAAAAATGCTATAAGAAGCTTAAAAGCAATAGGAGTAAAAGAAGTTGTAATGCTAACTGGAGATAATGAGAAAGTAGCAAAAAATATTGCTCAAGAATTAGAATTAGATACAGTTTACTCAAATTTACTTCCTAATGAAAAAGTAGATAGATTAGAAGATTTATATGAAGGAAGAACTGAAAAAGAAAAAATAGCCTTTGTAGGTGATGGAATAAATGATGCTCCAGTTTTGGCTCGTGCTGATGTTGGTATAGCCATGGGAGGTTTAGGTTCAGATGCAGCTATTGAAGCAGCAGATGTAGTTCTTATGACAGATGAGCCTAGCAAGATATCTAAAGCAATTGAAATAGCAAACAAGACTAATAAAATAGTATGGCAAAACATAATATTTGCTCTAGGAGTAAAAATTATAGTTATGATACTAGGAGCTGGAGGAGTAGCTACTATGTGGGAAGCTATATTTGCTGATGTAGGTGTAGCACTTATAGCAGTAGTAAATGCTATGAGAGCTATGAGATAAGGTATAAATGTATGAACATACTATTAAAAAACATACAATTATATATTGATTAAGTATATAATAAAGAAAGTATCAATAAGTTTATTTTAACTTTATTGATACTTTCTTTATTGATGCTTTTTTATATATAAACTTATATCCATTATGTTTATTTAAAGTGTTTATTTAGTAGGTACTTTTTATGTTGTAATTTTTAAAGTTATATAAAGTTATATAATAGATGATTTATTTTTATTAATAAGTTTAGATTAAGTTTAAATAAGAGGTATAAAAATTATAATACTTACAATTATGTGTATCAATAGCTATAATTTTTATAATAAAATGTATATATTAAAATGTTCTAAACCTATAATATAACTGCCATTCAACAAATTATGTAACATAAGATAGTAAAAAAATTAAAAAAATAATTTAAAAAAGTATTGACCAATTATTTTTAAGATGATATAGTATTACTTGTCCTTAAGAAAAGGGCAAACATGAAAAATGAACTTTGAAAATTAAACAGTAGGTTAATTTATATTAAGAAACAAACCATAAAGCCAGATATTTTGATAACAATAGTATCTGAGCCTGATAAACTTTTATTTGAGAGTTTGATCCTGGCTCAGGATGAACGCTGGCGGCGTGCCTAACACATGCAAGTTGAGC
>NZ_JAGWCV010000082.1:0-10977 GCF_020657735.1 Clostridioides sp. ZZV15-6383
GGTCATTATTATGTAAAATAATATTTTACTTTAAATTTTTACCTTAAATAAAAAATGAATTTCTATAAGTTTATACCCACTTAAACTTATCGAAATTCATTTTTTATTTATATTATAAATTATTAGTAACATATTATTTTAATTAATCAAATTAATATTACAAGTACTATTTTTGTACTATATAAATATTTTTATTAAAACTACAGCTGATATAACTTGTACTGCACCTACAAATAAACCATATAAAGAAACTTCTTTCCCTTGTTTCACTAAATCTTTTACATTAACCTTTAAGCCAATTGCTGCTAAAGCTATTATTTCAAATTTGTTACTTATTTCTTTGCACAACACAGATACTTCTTTTGGTATAATGTTCATTGAAAAAAGTGCACAGGTTATAAAGAATCCAATTACATACCATGGTATAGTTACTTTTTTCTTTTTTATCTCATTCTTTTCTTCTTCAAGAATTTCCCTATTAGACTGATTTTTCATATGTCCAAATACTAATACAACAACAACTAGAAATATTACTCTTACTATCTTAAAAATAGTAGCCAAATCTTTTACATTTTCTCCAACAATTGCTCCACTTGCTACAACTTGACCAATTGATTGTAAGGTTCCACCTATCATTGCTGATGTTTTTACAACTTCATGGCTGTATAAAAACTGAGATATTATTGGAAGTAAAAACATAAGAAATATACCAGTAACATTTACAATCGTTACTGCGATTCCTTTTTCTTTATCTGTGGCATTAACTACTGGAACTGTTGCTCCTATTGCAGAAGAACCACATACTGCGTTTCCACTTGCCATTAGAAATCTAAAATTTTCTTCAAATCCTAATTTTTTCCCTATATAAAGTGCTGCTATTATTGTTACTGTCATTTGTAATATTATAAATAAAATTCCTGAAACTTTTAAGTCTATTAAGGTAGATACACTGAGTGTTGCTCCTAATAGTACTATTGAATATGATAATAAATCTGTTTCTGAAAATTTATAACCTTTTTGAAATACCTTTTGATTTAAGAATAAATTTCCTACAAACATGCCTAAAAATATAGAAATTGATGCTGCTCCTACTTTAGGAATTAGAGTAGAAATAAATATACTAATATAACCTACTAATACTGATACAAACAATCCAGGTAATATTTCTTTTACAGTTTTTGATGTCAAATTGCTTTTATTCTTTAACATAATATACCTACCTTATAATTAATATAGTTTTCTTTATAGCAATAGTATATAATTGTAATAACCATAAGTAAAATAAATATATAATATAGTAATGATTAATATTTTTAATGGTTATTACATGTAGTATAATTATTTGTAGAAAGTATATAAAAAATGTAAAATTTCATTATGTAAAGGAGACAAAAAATTGTTTGAAGAATTAAAAACATTTGTAGCTGTTGTTGAATATAAAAATTTTACTAAAGCTGGAGAATACTTAAATCTATCACAACCAAGTGTAAGTAAACATATTAAAAATCTAGAAAATTATTTTAAAGTTGTGCTTATAAATAGGTCTATTAAGCAAAAGACTATTTTTATAACAGAAAGTGGACAAATATTGTATAAAAGAGCTAAGGAAATATTAAATCTTTTGAATATTACTTATCATGATGTAAGTCAAGTTTCAGATGCTATAACTGGGCACTTAAAGATTGGTGCAAGTTTGACTATTGGAGAATATATTCTACCTAATTTTCTAGCACTCTTTTCTCAAAAGTATCCTGACATAGATGTAGAAATTTTTATAAAAAATACATCAATTGTGTGTTCTCATGTTAAGGATTATATTCTAGACATTGGTCTTATTGAAGGTACTTGCTCTTCACCTTCATTTATTCAAGAATATTTTTTTGAAGATAAGATGGTTCTAGCACTTCCATATAATAGCTCTTTGTTAAAAGATTTCAGTTTTAATAAACTTCAGGACCAAAAATGGATAGTCAGAGAAGATGGCTCTGGGACTAGAGATTATTTAGATATGTTTTTAAGTGTTAAAGAAATTATTCCAAAAAGTATGATGGTTTTTGGAAGTAACTATGCTGTCAAAGAATCTGTTAGAAATAATTTGGGAATTACAATAGTCTCTAATCTAGTGACAAGCTTACCTGTTTTAAACAATGAGCTGTCTGTCATAGAGCTTGGAAGCAGCTACAACAGACATTTCTCATATATATTTCCAAAAGATATAACTTTATCAAAAGCAGCAACTATTTTTATTGAAGAGTTAAAAATATTTAGTAATTTAAATAGTATATAACATCAATAAAATTTAAAAGCAATGAATTATTAGAGTTTTTCACAAAGCCCCTTTAAAATCTGCTTTCAATTACTTTTATCATATAAAAAAAAGTCTGATTTATAGGAGTAGGTATGCTATATTTTTTTCCAAGTTTGCAAATATTCTTAGAAAACATATCTACTTCTGTAGGTCTATGTGCTTCTACATCTTGAAGCATTGATGTTCTTCCTTCTTTTGAATGTTCTAGTATTCTATGTAATGAATTTTCTACATCATCTTCTGTAAGACGTATACCTTTTGCCTGAGCTATAAAAACAACTTCCCTCATTGCAGATTTTGCTAGTTCTCTTAAATGCTCAGAACTTTGAAATACTCCATAAGGTGCACCAAGTATAGCTGAAGTTTGATTTACACCAATATTAACCATGTACTTCCACCATATATCTCGTTGAATATCCTTTGATAAAATATATTCTATATTTACACTATCAAAGATTTCAGTTATTATATTAGTTTTTCTATCTTCACTATTATCTTTGTTGCCAAACACAATTATTCCATTAGTAGTATGTATAATATTATTATTGATTTTCTTTGCATCTATATTGGTAACATATGAATATACCATTTTTTCAATTCCAAATCTTTCCCCTATTATCTCTTCGCTATCCACTCCATTTAACAAAGACATTATCACTGTATTTTTTCCAACTAGTCCGTCTAATTCTTTTATGTTTTCTCTTAAATGATTATATTTTAAACCTATAATTATAAAATCAGCCTCTTGTTTATACTCATCCCTAGTTACATAATCAAAATCATACCTTCTTCCATTTATTATAAATCCATCTTCTAGATATCGTTTCTTTCTTTCCTTATCACAAAGAATCTTAAAATCATATTTAGAGTTTAAAAATTGTTCTGCAAAAGTAGCTCCTACAGCACCTACTCCAAAAAATACAACCCTTTTCTGACTTTCATTTAATTGATTTTTCATACTTCCCCCCTCCTCAATATATAATAATTTTTTATCTTATACTTAATATTGTACTGCTACTATCTCTTATTTTGTAAATATATTTTTAACAAAAAACAGTTAACCTTTGTTTATAAGGCTAACTGTTTTTTATCTTTGATTTATATTTTATACTACAAGATTTTACTCTAAAAAATTTATATTTTCTAAATAATACTAAAATTAATTAAATTATTTATTACATTCCTAACTCTTTAAACTCTCTACTTCCAGGCTTAACAACTGGTAATTTTCCTTCTTTACATAAAGGACACTCATCAGATTCATAAACTTGGATATCAAGTTTTATAGCACTATATATAGGCATACCTATATCATGATTAGTTCTATCTGCTATACATGCTACACCTACAACTTCTCCACCTAAGGCTTCCAATACTCTTTTTGTCTCCATAGTTGATTTACCAGTAGTTACAACGTCTTCAGCAATTATTATCTTTGCTCCTTTTTTAACTTCAAACCCTCTTCTTAACTCCATTGTATTGTCTTTTCTCTCAGTAAATACAGCTTCTTTTCCTAATTGTCTTCCTAACTCATAAGAAACTATTACTCCACCCATAGCTGGTCCTACTACTAAGTCTATATCCAAATCTTTTATTTGTTCAACAACTGTACTTAATACCTCAGCAGCATATTCTGGAAATCTTAATACTTTTGCACATTGTACATATCTATTACTGTGTTTTCCTGAAGATAATAAAAAATGTCCCTCTAATAATGCATCACTTTTCTTTAATATATCTACTACATCTACTTTACTCATATTATTTTTCCTCCATGTTAATGTTATAAAATTATTGTTTATTTAATCTATATTTTTCATTTTTAAAATACTATTTATTCTACCTTATATAATTCCTCTTATTTCGTCTAAACTTTTTATTCCTTCTTTATCCATAAATTCATTAATTCCATCTATTATTTCAAGACCAATTCTAGGATTCATAAAGTTTGCAGTTCCAACTTGAATACAAGTAGCTCCTGCCATTATAAATTCTATAGCATCTGTAGCTTTAGTTATTCCGCCCATTCCCATTACAGGTATATTTACATTTTTACACACTTCATGTACCATTCTTAAAGCTATAGGCTTTATAGCTGGTCCAGATAACCCAGCATATACATTTTCAAATACTGGTCTTCTATTTTTTATATCAATTGCCATTGCTTTAAAAGTATTAACTAAAGAGATGCCATCAGCACCTTCTTCTTCACAAACTTTTGCCATCCCTACAATGTCTTCTGCATTAGGTGATAGTTTTATTACTAAAGGTAGTTTCGTTATGTTTCTTACCTCACGAACAACTTCTCTTGCCACTTCATTTTTTATACCAAAAGCCATTCCTCCAGCTTTAACATTTGGGCAAGATATATTTAATTCAATAATATCTATAGGTTTATCATTTAACATTTGAACCCCTAATAAGTAGTCTTCTAATGTCCCACCTCCAACATTAGCTATTCTGACCAAGTCTAATTGACTAAAAAAAGGTAATTCATTATCTATAAACCCTTGGACTCCAGGATTTTCAAGACCAACACTATTCATCATACCAGATGGTGTCTCATGAACTCTCATACCATTATTGCCAAGCTTTTTATTTAAAGTAAGTCCCTTACTGCTTATACCACCAAGTTTTTGTATATCATAAATCTCATTATATTCTTTTCCAAATCCAAAAGTTCCAGACGCCATTATTACTGGATTTTTAAACTCTATACTTCCAAATTTCACACTTAAATTAGCCATTAAAAATCACGTCCTCTCCCCAGAACACGGGACCATCTTTACAAGTCTTTTTATTTCCTTCATTAGTTTTACACGTACATACTAAACAAGCACCTACTCCACATGCCATATGGTTTTCAAGAGATACCATAATTCTCGTTTTAGTACCTTCTACCATCTTAACCAATTTTTCCATCATTGGAGTTGGACCACATGTTAATATATAATCATATTTCTCCACATCAATTATATCTGTTACAAAAGTATTCCCTACTGTTGTATATACCTCATTACATACTTGTCTATATTCATCTTCTAATATAACATCTTCTCTAAATCCAAGATATGCATCACAGTTTTTTATATTTTTAGCAACTAAATATAGTGGCGCTACACCGATTCCGCCTCCTACTAGAGCTACCTTTCCATCAACCTTAGTATATCCATTACCATAAGGTCCTTCCAATTTTATAGTGTCGTTTACTTTTAAGTTACTCAAAATTTGAGTTCCCTCTCCTACTACTTTATAAAGAAAAGTTATTCCTTCTTCATCTATATCATGTATACTTATAGGTCTTGAAAGTACTGGATAAGTATCCCATGCTCTTAACATATAGAATTGTCCCATTTTACCTTCAAAATTACCTTTTACTTTCATTCTATACATATCTTCGCCTATATATATATTTTCCAGAATTTTATACATCCCAAAATCTCCTTTGTTTTACTATTATATGATAGCTATTAGTCTTCATTTATACCTAAAAGCTTTATTATTAAAGCCATTCTAACATACATTCCATATTTAGCTTGTTTAAAATATACAGCTCTATCATCATCATCTACATCTATGTCTATTTCATTTACTCTTGGTAATGGATGCATTACTAACATATCTTTAGATGCTTTTTCTAATTTAGCCTTATTTAAAATATAATAGTTTTTAAGTCTTTCATATTCTGATTTATCTTCAAATCTTTCTTGTTGAACTCTAGTCATATATAAAACATCCAAACTGCCTATAACATCATCTAAATTATTAGTTTCATAATATGCATGTCCCTTTATAGCTTCTTTTATATAATCTGGCATTTTTAATTCTTCGGGTGCTATAAATACAAACTTTGTATTCCTATATCTTGCCATAGCTTTAACCAAAGAATGCACAGTTCTTCCATATTTTAAATCACCACATAATCCTATTGTATGGTTTTCTAAAGTTCCTTTTAATGATTTTATAGTAAGCAAGTCTGTAAGTGTTTGGGTTGGATGCTGATTACCGCCATCTCCTGCATTGATAAATGGTACCTCTGTAAATCTAGCTGCTTCTGATGCTGCACCTGATTGAGGATGTCTCATAGCTATTATATCAACATAACCAGATACTATCCTCATTGTATCGCCTAAAGTTTCGCCTTTTGATGCAGAGGATGAATTTGGTTCTGAAAAACCTACGACACGCCCTCCTAATCTGTTCATAGCAGATTCAAAGCTTAATCTTGTTCTTGTTGATGGTTCATAAAATAATGTAGCTAATAGTTTTCCTTCACATATGCGAGAATATTTTGACGGATTGTCAATTATTTTTTGAGCTAATTCTAATATTTCATCTATTTCTTCTATTGAAAAGTCTTCTGGTTGGATTAAATTTCTTGATTTTAACATCTTTCGTCCTCCTTTTTTAGCCTCTCTGAACTAAAATTAAAAGTATTTTTGTACTGTTAGTAGCTTACCACCTTTGACTTATCCTGTCAAGGGATTGCACAAATAATCATTATATGGAAAGACTACTATTTTATATCATATTAACTTAAATCCCTATTAAATTTAAAGTGATACAAAAACGCTCTATAATACATTTAAAATATAATCATTTTTTGTTTCCTGATTAAATTAAATATAATATAGAGCGTTTATATTTATGTATTTATCAATTTGTCATATTACAAACTGATTATAATATTCTTTTTGCTGTAACAAATCTTGCTGTATAGTATGCTGAATTTATACTAGTTACACGAACTGTTTTTCCTGTTGATGGTGAATGTATCATATTACCTCCACCTACATATATTCCAACATGACTAACAGAACCAGAACCATTAGTTGTGAAGAACACTAAGTCTCCTGGTTGTAAATTTGCTTTACTTACAGTTTGTCCATATTTAGATTGTGCTTTAGATGTTCTTGGTATATTCTTTCCTACTGCATTTCTATATACATATTGTGTAAATCCAGAGCAGTCAAAAGTGTTTGGTCCTTCTGCTCCCCAAACATATGGGCAACCTTGCTTAGAATATGCCAAGTTAAGTACAGCTTGAACTGCATTAGAGTTAGCTGTTGGCACATTTGAACTACTATTTTTTTGATTGTCATTTGTGTTATCTTGTTGATTATTATTTGCATTGTTTTGTTGATTATTATTTGTAGAAGTTCCATTTTGATTAACACTTGGGTTTACTTGTGGTTCTTCTATTACTGGAGCTTTATCAGATATATAAGATGCTTTTACGTATCCTTCTGTTTCTCCATCTTTAACTTTTAACCAATCTCCATTTTCTTCCAACACCAATAAGGAACTTCCTTTTTCCAGCTCTTCAATTACTTCTGAACTTTCACTCTTATCTTTTCTTAAGTTTACTTTATTAGCGTTAGTATATCCCACACCTTCAGATATATCTACATATCTAGTAGCTAACCAACCTTCGCCATCTTCAACTTTAACCTTAACCCATTCCCCTTGAATTCCTAAAACAGTAAATTCATCTCCAGAATAAGCTATGTTTTGAACTTGACCTTCTTCTCTTATTTTTATAGCTACTCCATCTTTTATCTTTGCAACTTTATATTTCACTTCTTTATATTCACCTAAATTTAATTCAGTATTTGTCTTATCATCCTTATTTTGAGATGAATCATTTACTTCATCCGCATTTACAATTGAACTTACTGATAATGCCATAACTGATGCAAATACTGGTATTAATATCTTTTTCTTCACGATAAACCTCCTAAAATTTTCCCATAATTATCTTATGATTCTATTTTGTAGGTGAAGTGTACCTAAGGATAAAATACTAATACACAATACATTAATAAAAGCTCTATCTGTAACTTTTTTGTAAACCACTTTATATAACTTTTATAGTATCATTATATTAATAAAATGAATTAGTTTATCCAATATGTCACCTAAATATACATTATTTATTTAATTATATAATATGGGTCTGTAAAAGTAAAGAATTTTGTATCGTTCGAGGCCAAAGTACACATAAATATTGTTTTATGTGTTTTTTTATGTGGCGTATATTTTTTGATTAAGTTACTATAAAGTTAGATATATTGTGAAGTTTTTGACTTTCCATTAATTTTCACCCATCTTATTTATAGCATTTTAAATTCTAAATTACATAATTTATCAAGTTATTTATAAATTAAAACAAAAAATGAGCCAAATAATTTAAGGGCTGTACTATGTACAGCCCCTTTATATCTTAAATAATTATATCCTATTATTTATTAAGAGTAAATCCTAGTACCAACCTCTTAATTTCATAGCTTCAGCAACTTTCTTAATTGAATGCATGTAAGCAGCTTCTCTCATTGTAACATTGTACTCTTCTTTGATTTTCCAAATAGATTCAAATGCTTTAACCATAGCTATTTCTTCTTTTTGCTCTACTTCTTCTTCTGACCAGTAGTATCCATATAAGTTTTGTACCCACTCGAAGTAAGAAACTGTAACTCCACCAGCATTAGTTAATATATCTGGAGTAAGAACTATTCCTCTTTCAGCAAATACTTCGTCAGCTTCTGGAGTAGTTGGTCCATTAGCAGCTTCACAAACTAATTTAGCTTTTATAGATTCAGCAACTTCTTTAGTTATAGAGTTTTCTAGTGCAGCTGGTATTACTATATCAACATCTGAAGCCCAGAACTCTTCTAAAGATATTCTCTTAGCTCCTGGGAAGTTTAATAAGTTACCATGTTCTTTCATATAATCTAGCATAGCTTGACCATCTAAACCATTTTCATTGTATATAGCATAAGAACCTTCTGATTTGCACCATTCAGCCATAGCTACAACAGTACCACCAAGTTTTTCACAGTTAAGAACTGTATAAGAACCAACGTTTCCTATACCTTGAACAGCTATTTTAGCTTTTTTCATATCTATCCCTAATTTAGCAGCAGCTTCTCTTGCAGTAACAGCAACACCAAATCCAGTAGCAGCTGTTCTTCCTAAAGAACCACCAAATTCAACTGGCTTACCAGTTATAACACCTATAGAACTTTGTCCAGTTAATTTATTGTACTCATCAACCATCCAAGACATTATTTGTCCATTAGTATTTACGTCTGGTGCAGGAACGTCAACTTTCTCACCTATTAATTTATATATTCCATCTATGTATCCTCTACTTAATCTTTCTAATTCACCTTGAGATAAAGTTGATGGATCTACTATTATTCCACCTTTACCTCCACCATATGGTATACCTGTTACAGAACATTTGAAAGTCATCCATATAGATAAAGCTTTTACTTCGTCTCTTGAAACATTTTGATGGAATCTTATTCCACCTTTTGTTGGCCCTACTGCATCATTATGTTGTGATCTAAATCCTTTAAAAGTTTTTATAGAACCATCATCCATTTTTACTGGAATTGAAACTTCTATAACTCTCATAGGTTCTTTTAATAATTCATAAACTGCTGGTTCCATACCTAATTTATCACATGCATTTTTTACTTGAGATTGCGCCATCTCGAAGACATTTACATCTTTTCCTGACATTTGAAAGCCCCCTTATAAATACGTTATAATTATGTATACTCCATTTAGAAAAACCATTTCCTAAATTTACAGTTTAATTATAGCACACTTTATTGCAAATTAGTATATCATTTTTTCAGTTTATTTTTTAACATGAGAGGAAGTTTATTTTTTTAATTTTATGAATGTTAATATCTATTTTTTGTACATTAACTAAAGTCATTTTCTCAATAGACTTTTTTATTATCTGTTGCATATCTTCAATTTTTTTTATAACTTCCAAATCATTGATATTTATACTTACAAAAATATTCATAAAATTATTGCAATTCTCTATATTGATTTTATTTATTCTATCAATGCTTCCAAAGTTGTATACTTCATATTCAATAATCTGTTTAATTACATCAGCACTAATATAAAATTTTCCAATATAGCTAAAAGTTGGTCTTATAATTGTTTTTTCTAAAACTACCATATTCCTATTATTACCTTTTCTAAAAAGCCTCTTCAATGGATTTATACTAAGACCACTTGTCATACTTTTTATCTCAACTGCTGGAACAGGAATTACATGATTTCCTTCTTTTCTAGATTGTTTTGCTATTTCTATTTCATACTTAGTACTTATGTCTTGGATATTTACAAATTTATAAACTCTTCCAATTGATAATCTATCTACAATTTGATTAACCATTTTTTTTGATGTACCAATAATAAGAATTCTTCTTATATTTTCTTTTTTAATTGTTTCTCTAACTTCTTGTCTATGGTCCAAATCATAAAAAATAGCTCTTTTAACTGCTTCTATAGTAGTACTTGCTTGTTTTGCCGATATCCCAGCTAAAACTTTGTTTTTGTATATTAAAATTCCATCCTGAACCTCCCATGACTAAAGTCACAGGGTTCCTGCTTCATAGAATTTTGCATACTAAAATATGTCTTACTAATTCTCAACAGGCTATCCCCGTAGTTCCTACGGTTCTTACATATGTTATCTATTTTTAACTGTTAATAGTCTTAATCCTTCTTTTAGTATATTTATACTTGCATTTATATCTCTATCGTGAGTTTCATTACAACTAGGACAAATCCATTCTCTTATATTTAAGTCCTTCACTTCCTCGTTTTTATACCCACATTTATTGCATATTTGTGAACTT
>NZ_JAGWCV010000083.1:0-10156 GCF_020657735.1 Clostridioides sp. ZZV15-6383
ATATTAGTTTAATCAAGGGGTATTTTTATAAAAAATTTAAAATCTATTTGAATCATATAAATATTTTTCTTTTTTGAGCGATAATTAAAATATAAGGATGTAATTTTGGAGGTGAGGTTATGAATATTAAAAGTGTAAGTTCAAATATTGTAGTAAATAATTATCTAAAGAATAAATCGGATGTAAAAAAGGTGCAACAAGTTCAAAAAGCTGATAAAACAGACAAGATAGAACTATCTAAATTTGCAAAGGAAATGTCAAGTGTATCAAATATGAGCGATGAAGCGACTAGAAATAAAAAAATAGAAGAAATAAAAAGTGCGTTAGAAAATGGAACTTACAAAATTAAACCAGAAGAAATTGCTAAAAAAATGATAGAGGAGATGCGAGGATAAAGTCATGATTGCAGACTTAAAAGTCATAATATATGAAGAAAAAAAGATAATTAGTAATATGATGGAATTACTAAAAGAACAATTTGATTATATAATTGAAAAAGACTTAGAAAATCTAAATAGGTTGAATCCTAAACTAGAGGATATTAGTAGAGAACTTGCATCTATAGAAATAAAAAGAAGACAACTTTTGGGGGATGATGTTTCAATGAGTGAAGTTGTTGAAAACAGTCAAGATGAATATTTAAAAGAAATATATATAGACTTAAAGCATATTATTGTTTTAGCTAAAAATCAACAAGAATCAAATGATTCTTTAATGAAGAAAGAACTTATTTTCACGAAAAAAATGATTAATTTCATAAAACCAGCTGATAAACAAACTACAACTTATAATTCTTATGGAAATATTAGAAAATAGATATTGGGAGGAGAAATATGGCAGGATTATTTTCCATTTTAAATACAGCTAATTCAGGAATGAATGCGCACCAAAAATCAATACAGACAATTTCTCATAATATAAGTAATCTAGATACAGACGGTTATTCTAGGCAAAGGACCGATTTTGCTACAAATAGTCCAATGTATATGCCTAGTTTGAGCAATTCAATTGGAAGAGGACAATTAGGTACTGGAGTACATGTAACAGATGTAACAAGAGCTAGAAATAGTTTTTATGATTACCAATTTAGAGCAGAAGCTCATAAGTATGGGAATACAGTTTCAAAATATGATTATTATAATACTATAGAAACTATACTAAATGAACCGTCAGATTATGGAATATCTGCAGGTATAGATGATTTTTTTAAAGGATGGGAATCATTATCAAAGGATATAAATAGTGAAAGTAGAAAAAGTCTAGTGGTAGAAAATGCATCTAATTTAGCAACTTTAATAAGCGAAAGTTATAAGAAGCTTGATAAGTTAAAAGGAGATATAGATTCTAATATAGATACTGAGATAAAACAAATAAATGACATGTTAAAAAGTCTTGAAGACTTAAATAAATCTATTGATATTATCTCTGGTTCTGGTTCTACGCCAAATGATTTGCTTGATGAAAGAGATAGAATATTAGATAATTTGAGTTTTAAGTTAGATCTTGAAAATAGCGATGTTAAAAATATGCTTTCAGATGGTAAATTGGAACTTAATGAGTTGAAAAATGCAGATGGAACTTGGAAAACAGGTATATCAGGAACTTTACAAGGTTTGTTTGAAATGCATGGTAAAATTGATACATATAAAAGCGACTTAAAAGATGTATCTGATGGATTAGCCAAACAGATAAATGATGCTTATAATGCATCTGTTGGAATAACTGTAAGAGATTTTTTTGTAACCTCAAATGTAGCTGGTGAAGATATTATAAAAGTAAATCCAGCGATAAAAAGTAATCCAAATGAATTAAAGCTTACTACTCAAGAAGCTTCAAAGATTGCTAAGTTAAAGGATGAAAAAATAGATATTGGGCCAGTTGGTGGAAAAGTAAGCACAATAAGTGACCACTATAAGGCTTTTGTAGAATCGGTAGGTTTAGATTCTCAAAAAGTTAATCAAGATGAAGTGAATCAACGTAAAATTATAAATAATGTTGATAATTCACGAATGAGTGTTTCAGGTGTATCTTTAGATGAAGAAATGGCAGAACTCATGAAAGTACAACGTTCCTATCAAGCTAGTGCAAAAGTTATGTCAACAGCAGTACAACTATTGGATGTTGTAATAAATGGAATAATCTAATAAAAGGAGGAATTTATAATGAGGGTTAGTACAGGTATGATGTCTAGTAGTTATCTAAATTCATTGCAAGATAATTTACAAAGATTAGACAAGGTCAATAGACAAGTTAACACGACGAAAGAAATAAATAAACTATCAGATAATCCATATAAGGCAATAAAGATATTGAATTCAAAAAGTGAAATAAAAACTATGGAAACTTATATTGAAAATTGTAAAGATACAGCAGATTGGTTAGAAATGACAGATACTTCATTAGGTCAACTTGGTAATTTATTAGCAGATATAAAGAAGGGGTTGGTATCAAGTGGTAATGGTTCATATTCAGATGACGAAATAAAAACTATTAGTAATTCAATCAATGAAAAAATGAAAGAAATAGCAAGTGCTTTAAATGCAACACATGAAGGTAAGTACATATTTTCAGGCTCGGATACGGGCACACCACCTGTTGAGTGTGTAGATAATGCTGATGGATCAGTAAGCTTAAAGTTTAATTCTAGTATAAATCTTAATAAATTAAATGATTCTTTGAGTGTGGATGTAGCTCAAGGAATCAGTGTAGATTATAATGTTAAGTTGAGTAGTCTTGGATTTGATCCAACAAAACCTGACCCTTTTGAAAAGTTAAATAATATATCAAAGAAACTAGCAAATCCAAGTGATGCGAATATAAAAGATTTGACAACAACTTGTTTAGGTGATATGGAGAATCTAATAAATAATACAGTAAATGTTAGGTCTATATATGGTACAAAGGCAAATACGGTGGATACTATGAAAGAAAAAAATGATGAAAGTTTGATACAGTTAAAGGATATTTTATCGCAAAATAATGAGATAGATTACGGGGAAAAGCTTGTTCAATTAAAGGCTGCAGAATTAACTTATCAAGCTTCACTACAAACAGGAGGAAAGTTATTTAATGTATCTATATTAGATTATATATAGTAAAATAACGCAGTCATGATGAAGGTTACATTAAAAAAAGGAATACTAGGATTTGAAAACCTAAAAGAATATGAGCTTTTGGATATAGAAAATGAAGATATTTTAAAAGAATTTAATTCTACTGAAGAAGATTGTATAGGATTTATTGTTGTATCACCATTTAAAATTATTAAGGAATATGAAATAGTCCTAAATCAAGAAACAATAGAAAAACTTGAAGTAAAATCTCCAAATGATATTATATTGCTTAATATAATCACTATTGGTCAAACACTTGAAGAATCAACTGTGAATATGAAAGCACCTATAGTAATAAATGTAAGAAATAATTGCGGAATGCAAATAATCTTACAGGATGAGGAATATTCAATATGGCATCCATTATTAAGAGGTGATGGTGGATGCTAGTAATTTCGAGAAAAAAAGATGAAGCAGTGCTTATAGGAGATAACATAGAAGTAAAAGTTGTAGGCGTAGATGGAAATAACATAAAATTAGCCATATCTGCTCCTAATAATATAAGTATCTTAAGAAAAGAAATATATGAAAAAATAAAAAATGAAAATATAAAAGCCACAAATAAAAATCTTGAAATCTTAAAATCATTAAAATAAAACACTTGGAGGAAGTAATATATGTATGGAGAAAATCCTTATAATTCTTATAAGCAAAATGCTATTTTTATGGCATCAAAAGAACAATTATTGCTTATGCTTGTTGATGGTGCCTTAAAATATACAAAAATGGCCAGAGGAGCTATTATAGATAAAAATACACGAAAAGCACATAGAGAGCTTATAAGAGTTCAAGATATATTTACAGAGCTAATGGTTACATTAGACCAAAATGCAGGTCAATGGGCGAAAGATATGTATAGAGTTTATGATTTTGTAAGATATGAACTTTCAAGGGCAAATATCAGAAAAGATATACAAATAATAGATAATGTATTACCTGTAATAGAGCAAATTAAAGATACATGGCATGAAGCTGATAAAAAAAGTAAAGAAGAAAGAAGTAGGTATAAATAATGGAGTTAAATTTAACTGAATTAAATGGCTTATCAAAAGAAGAATTACTATTGATACTTGTAGATGGTACAGTCAAATATACTAATATATCGAAAGTTGCACTTTTAAATAAGGACTATTTAAAAGCACATAATGAACTCGTTAGAGTTCAAAATATATTTGCAGAATTAATGGTTACATTAGACCAAAGTGCAGGACAATGGGCAAAGGATATGTATAAAGTTTATGAATTCATAAAACACGAATTAGCAAAGGCTGATATAAAGAAAGATATTAAAGTAATTGATGATATATTGCCAATAGTAGAACAAATAAGAGATACATGGCATGAAGTATATAATAAACTATAAATATAATCATGATGGGGGGATAAATATATGTCAAGTATAAGTCCAATAAGAGTTACAGGTCTTTCAGGAAATTTTGATATGGAAGGCATAATAGAAGCTAGTATGATTAGAGATAAGGAGAAAGTTAATAAAGCAAAACAAGCGCAACAAATCGTTAAATGGAAGCAAGAAATATACAGGGATGTTATAAAAGAGTCAAAGAATCTTTATGATAAGTATCTAGCTCCAGACTCTCCTAATAATATAACAAATAAAAAAGCATATTCTGCTACAAAAATCACTAGTTCTGATGAAAGCATTGTAGTAGCAAAAGGCTCGGCTGGTGCAGAAAAAATAAATTATCAATTTGCAGTTTCTCAAATGGCTGAACCAGCAAAAGTAACTATTAAATTGAATTCAAGTGACCCTATTGTTCAACAGTTTCCTCCAAATGCTAGTGGAGCAAGTTCTTTAAATATAGGTGGTGTAAATATACCAATATCTGGACAAGATACTACAAGTACTATTGTAAGTAAGATAAACTCACTTTGTGCAGATAATGATATAAAGGCTTCTTATAGCGAGATGACAGGTGAATTGATTATTTCGAGAAAAAAGACTGGTTCGTCATCAGACATTGATTTAAAAGTAATTGGAAATAACAATTTAGCTCAGCAAATTGCTAATGATAATGGTATTACATTTGCAACTGATGCTAGTGGGAACCAAGTGGCAACTGTATATGGAAAAAATCTAGAAGCTGATGTAACTGATGAACATGGAAGAGTAACGCATATAAATAAAGAAGAGAATTCATTTAATATAGATAATATTGAGTATAATGTAAATTCAAAAGGAACTGCAAAGCTGACTTCTGTTACTGATACTGAAGAGGCTG
This sequence comes from Clostridioides sp. ZZV15-6383, assembly GCF_020657735.1. Taxonomy (NCBI): domain Bacteria; kingdom Bacillati; phylum Bacillota; class Clostridia; order Peptostreptococcales; family Peptostreptococcaceae; genus Clostridioides; species Clostridioides sp. ZZV15-6383. The sequence goes on from NZ_JAGWCV010000083.1 coordinate 5,354, forward strand.
TTAAAAAAATGAAGGCATTTGTGGATGATTATAATAAATTGATGGACAAGGTCTATGGTTTAGTTACTACTAAAAAACCAAAAGGTTATCCACCTCTTACAGATGAGCAAAAAGAAGAGATGACAACTGAAGAAATAGAAAAGTGGGAAAAGAAAGCTAAAGAAGGCATACTTAGAAATGATGATGAGTTAAGAGCTTTTATTGAAGATATTCAGTCTGCATTTTTTGGAGATGGAAAAAATATTGTTACATTAAGAAAACTAGGTATCAATGAAAGTGAAAATTACAATAAAAAAGGTCAAATATCATTTAATGCAGATGCTTTTTCAAAGGCTCTTATAGATGATAGTGATAAAGTATACAAAACACTAGCAGGTTATTCTTCAAATTATGATGATAAGGGGATGTTTGAAAAGTTAAAAGATATTGTATATGAATATTCTGGAAGTTCAACTTCTAAATTTACTAAAAAAGCAGGTATGGAAAATTCTTCTTCTGCTAGTCAAAACGTATATTCAAAACAAATTGCAGAGCAAGAAAGAAATATAAGTAGGCTAATTGAAAAAATGAATGATAAAGAGAAAAGACTTTATGCTAAATATTCGGCTTTGGAATCTTTGTTGAATCAGTATTCTTCCCAAATGAACTACTTCTCACAAGCACAAGGTAATTAGTTATGGATAAATTAAAAGAAAAACTAAATTTATATAAAGACATATCTTTACAAATTATAAATTTGATTGAAAAAGAAGAATATATAAAGATAAGTAGTAAATTAGGTGAAAGACAAGAGATTATAAATAGTGTAAGTGAAATTGATAGAAATGATTTTATACAGTTTTATAATAGAATGGAATTAATTGAAATTGATGATAGAATAAGAGATATTTTACAAGAACAATTATTAGAAGTAAAAAAAGAATTACATGAGTATAAACTTACTAAAGAAGTGAACACAATGTATTATAGCTTAAATAGAGAAAAAGTAAATATTTTTAATAAAAAAGTATAAAGTTATATATTAGCTTGTCCGATTATATAAGTGAAAGATTAATAAAAAATGTAAAAAGTAGAAATGACAAGGATGTCAACTATACTAAGGAGGGTAAAATAATGAGAGTTAATACAAATGTAAGTGCTTTGATAGCAAATAACCAAATGGGTAGAAATGTAAATGCACAAAGTAAATCTATGGAGAAGCTATCTTCTGGGATTAGGATAAAGAGAGCTTCTGATGATGCTGCTGGGCTTGCTATATCTGAGAAAATGAGATCTCAAATAAAAGGTTTAGACCAAGCAGGAAGAAACGTTCAGGATGGTATATCTGTTGTACAAACAGCAGAAGGTGCATTAGAAGAAACTGGTAACATACTACAGAGAATGAGGACTTTATCAGTACAATCTGCAAATGAGACTAATACTGCTGAAGAAAGAGAAAAGATAGCTGATGAATTGTTACAACTAAAAGATGAAGTTGAAAGAATATCAAGTTCAATTGAGTTTAATGGTAAGAAGCTACTTGATGGAAGCTCTTCATCAATAAGATTACAAGTTGGAGCAAATTATGGATCTAATGTTGCAGGTACAACTTATAATAACAATGAGATAAGAATTCAATTAGTAAATACTGCAAGTATAATGTCTGGAGCTGGTATAACAACTACTTCAATAGGAAGTCTGATAATAGGTGGAACTACAGGAACAGATGCAGCTAAAACTATGGTATCTAGCTTAGATGCAGCTCTTAAGAGTTTAAACTCATCAAGAGCAAAATTAGGTGCACAACAAAACAGACTAGAATCAACTCAAAACAATTTAAATAATACTTTAGAGAATGTTACGGCAGCAGAATCAAGAATAAGAGATACAGATGTTGCTTCAGAAATGGTTAACTTATCTAAAATGAATATATTAGTTCAAGCATCACAGTCAATGCTTGCTCAAGCTAATCAACAACCACAAGGGGTTTTACAATTATTAGGATAGAATAATTAATTTAGTATATTGAATAAAAAAGAAAGGATAAGGCTTTGCTTTATTCCTTTCTTTTTTTAGAAATATGATTTTGAAAGGAAAATATATATGTTACTTAGTATAGTTATGATGGTCAAAAACGAAGAAAAGATACTTGAAAAAACTTTAAAATCATTAGCCACATTGAGAAATTCAATAGAGAGTGAACTTATAATAGTTGATACAGGTTCTACAGATGACACTATAAGAATAGCAAAACAATATACAGAAAAAGTGTACTTTCATAATTGGAATGGTGATTTCTCTAGTATGAGAAATATATCTATATCATACGCTAAGGGTGAATGGTTACTTATATTGGATGCAGATGAAGTATTAATTGATTCTTCAAATATTATAAAATTTTTTGAAGATGCTCTTGATAAAAAATTTAATTCTGCATCAGTAAGACTAAAAAATCTTTATTCATTTGATAAAAAATTATATGGATATTGTTCAGTTTTGAGATTTTTCAAGAACGTTGATTTTAAATACTGTGGTAAAATTCATGAACAACCAATGTATAAAAATCCTATATTTAATAATATTGCTGATTTTGAACATTATGGATACTTGTTTGAAGATGAAGAGATAAGAATAAATAAAGTAAAAAGAAATGAAAAGCTGTTACTTGAGGAATTAAAAGAAGATGAGAAGTCACCATATACAAATTATCAAATAGGGAAAAATCTTATTATATTAGGAAAATATCAAGAAGCTTTAGATTATCTAGAAAAGTCTTATAAATTATACTCAAAATTAGAAATAGTACCTGGATACTTGATAACAAATCTTGCAAAAGTATATTTATATTTAGGAAAGGCTAAAAAGTGCGAAAAATTATGCTTAAAATATATTAATAAGGACAGAAATAACATTGATATATATTATCATATTGCACAAGCACAAGTTGATTTAGGAAAGTATGAGAATAGTATAAATTCATATAAAAGATATATTTATTTGCTAGATAATTACGAAATGAGTACACAAGCAAATAGTTTGCTTTCAGATACTGATGCTGTAGGATTTAGAGAAGAGGCTATAATTACATTGATAAAAATTTATTATAAGCTTGAGAAATATGATTTAGTAATTTCAGAGTATGATAATATTGAAGATGTGGAAAAAAAGAAGAATGTGTACTTTAGCTTATTTATGTCCTTATATAAATTAAATAGATTTGAAGACATAAAAAACTATTATAGAGAGATTCCAAATTCGAAGGTTGAAAGAGATAGTTTTTATAGAAGTATGGAAGACTTTATAAATAATATAAAAGATGATGAGAAAGAGTTCATATATAAAAGCCTTTGTGATATTGAAGGTAATTATGGTCTTTTGAATAAAATAAGAATAAACAAACATGTATCATTAGATACATGTAGAAAAATACTAAATGAAGAAAAAGATATAGTTTATGCGAGTGTTATAAAAATAGCTTTTGAAGAAAAAGTTGACTTATTAGACATTTTTTACAATATGGAATACGTTTGGATAGAGAAATACTTAAGGTATATTTTAGCCTTAGAAAGAAGTTTTAATGTATCAATATATAAATATATAATTAGTTGTCCTAATACATCACAAATAGAAAAGATAAGAGTTTATAAAGTTATATCTAAAGTTCTTTTAGAAAGTGTTAATTTAAGTGATAAAAAATATAAAGAACTTTTTTATATTTATATAATGTACTCTTATAAATACATAAAATACATATATAGCAATTTAAATGATTGTGAATTAATAAAGTTTGTTTGTAATGATATAGATAAATTTACTTTAGAATTTAAGCATCTACTTGATGGTAAAAGGAAGATAAATAGTCCTAATGAAAAATTAGAATATCTACATAATATGAGAAGATTATTAAATGAATACCCTTTTTACAATAGAATAATAAAAATCTTTATAAGTGAATTAGAAGAAAGTATGACAGAAAGTGAAGAATTTAAATTATTAAAAGATAACTTTATTATTCGTATAGAAAATATGATTGAGAATGGAAAAATAAATGATGCAAAATTATTGATTGAAGACTACTCAAAAACATTTACAGATGATGTAAAGATTTTAAATATAAAGGCAATTTTGTTTATGTGTGAAGCTAAATTTGAGGAAGCTGATTTTGCATTAAAAAAGGCATTATCACTAGATTTAGAAGATGAGGATACTATATATAATATAGAGTACTTAAAAAGTTTAAAATAAATCCAAAACTAGGTTATTTAGAAAATAATAATATCAATAACAGTTAATGAAAAATCTAATAAAAGATTGAATACATATAAAAATAATGATATAAAATTTACTAGTACAACAATATATATCGATATTGACATGAAATAAAATAGAATATACTCAATGATTTTAGTATATAGATGATTTGATTCAAGGGAAGCTAATTTTATCATATTTACTTATAATAATAAAATAGACAAGCATGTTAAAAAAATAAACAACAAAAAACAATATAAATGAAAATTATACATATTTTCTCTTAATTTTTTTTAAAATTAGACGATAATATGTATATAATTAAATCGGGCAATATCCTAAAAACGAAGATTTTGCACATTAAGACAATTTTTTAGCAATTTCAATGATTTTAGTGTTTTAAAATAATTGAATTAACTCGACATAAAACAGCAGTATTTGTAACAATTGAATTTTTATCAAGTTATTTTAATACTTAAAAACCATTTATAGAGTATTTTTGTTAGCTAAGAACGCAAGATTTCTTTATTTTGATAAGATTTAGTTTTTAGCTTTTTTGATTGAGCTATATAT
>NZ_JAGWCV010000084.1:0-9855 GCF_020657735.1 Clostridioides sp. ZZV15-6383
GAGCCAGGATCAAACTCTCAAATAAAAGTTTATCAGGCTCAGATACTATTGTTATCAAAATATCTGGCTTTATGGTTTGTTTCTTGTTTATAAATTAACCTACTGTTTAATTTTCAAAGTTCATTTTGTTCTCTTTCGAGTACAGTAATAATAATATCACCTTTTAAATAACAAGTCAATACATTTTTTTAGTTTTTTTTACAAATTTTCTATTCTTTTGTAGAAAACAATCTTATCTTACTATGGCTTCATATGAAGTGAATAGTTATTTTGTTTCTACTTTATTATCTATCAGTTGCAAATTATAGCTTCTGATAACTTCTATTAATAGCTCTGCATATATGCGATTTCCTTTTTTATCTTCAGCTGTACTATATCCTGCATTTTCTAATGCTTGTGCTTGACTAATATAATCTTTAGCCTCAAATAAACCATGTTTTCTATATCTTTTATTATTAACTAAAAACAAGCTATGGTCTTTTACAGAGTCCTGTAATGAGTTATACGACCTAAAACTCGCTACAATTTTCTCATTATAATGTTCTGAAGTTGAAATTTCTACACTTTTTCCTTTCCACGCTTTATCTGCTTTTATACCAAATAAATTATTACTTTGTTTTGTAAGCTTAGAATTTCCCCATCCAGATTCTAATATAGCTTGTCCAATTGTTATAGATGGCAATATTCCATAATCAACATATTCTCTTATAGCTGAGTCTTCTAACTTCTTTATAAATTTAATTTTTTCATCACTACTGTCTAATTGTTTATTTCCAAGGTATGTGTACTCCAAATCCTTCATATATTTTCTCGCTCTACTTTTTTGAGAAGAGTCAAATCTCAATTCACTTAATACCTTATTAAACTTTTTTACCTTATACACTTTTTCGCCTTTATCATTTTTATCTTCTACTATAAACTTTTCTCCTATATCCAATGTGTCTTTCTTTTTTATATTGGTTAAATCTTCATCATGTATTACCATATCTATAGCAAGTAAGGCCTTCCAACTTAACTGTACTTTTCCATCTCCTGCTTCGTCAGCTACATCCATATAATATTCAATTTTATTGCTTTCTATATCTCTTATTTTATATAATTCCTCAAAATATTTTGTTATATTAAAAATAGCAACTATACTTGCTATTATAAATACAGTAATAAAAATTTTCTTAAATAAAAGTTTTGCTCTTTTTATACTTTTGCTTTTACCTAAATTTTTTATACATTTTCTAGCCATCTTATTCCCCCTTAACAATGATATTATCTTATCAAAAATTTTACATCAAGTGTCTGATAACTTTAATTCTACATTATAAAATAAATAAAAACTAATTTAAATATTTACAATTAAACTTTTTAGTTATTATATCCACTATATATTTACTTGCATATCCATCCCCATATGGATTAGATGCTTTACTCATCTGAATATATCTCTCTTTTTTTATTAATAAACTGCTCACTGAGTTATATATTCGTTCTTCATTTGTGCCTACTAACTTAAGTGTCTTTGCCTCAACCCCTTCAGTTCTTTCTGTCTTATCACGCAAAACAAGAACTGGTTTACCTAATGATGGAGCTTCTTCTTGTATTCCTCCACTATCGGTCATTATCATATAAGATTTATTTAAAAAATTATGAAAATCAACTACTTCTAAAGGTTCTATAATATGAATTCTTTTATTAGATTTCCCAAATACTTCATCAGCTATATTTCGTATTTCAGGATTTAAATGTATGGGATAGACTACCTGTACATCTTTAAAGTCATCTACTATTCGTTTTACAGCTCTGAATATATTTTTCATAGGCTTACCCAAATTTTCTCTTCTATGAGAGGTTAATAAAATCATCCTATCATTGCCAATCTCATCAATTATAGGATGATTATAATCTTCTTTTATTGTCATCTTTAAAGCATCAATTGCAGTGTTTCCAGTTACAAATATACTATTTTCTGGCTTTCCTTCAGAAATCAAGTTATTTCTAGCCAAATTAGTAGGAGCAAAGTGCATATCAGCAATAATACCTGTGAGTTGTCTATTTAATTCCTCAGGAAATGGAGAATACTTATCATATGTTCTAAGTCCAGCTTCTATGTGACCAACAGGAGTTTTACTATAAAATGCAGTCAAGCTAGTAGCTAAAGTTGTTGTTGTATCTCCATGAACTAATATTATATTTGGATTTTCCTTATTTATAATCAATGGAAGTTTATTTAAAACCTTGCAAGTTATATCATTTAAACTTTGTCCTTTTTCCATTATATTTAAATCATAGTCTACATTTATATTAAAAGTTTCTATAACCTGGTCAAGCATTTCTCTATGTTGAGCTGTAACACATACAATACTATTTATGTGTGCTCTTTTTTCAAGTTCTTTTATTAATGGAGCTAATTTGATAGCTTCAGGTCTAGTTCCAAATACAGTTATAACCTTGATGTCATTCATTTATATCTCTCCTAATCATCATTTAATTTCTATAAATGCTACATTTATATAATAAGACTATTCATACCAAGACTTAATAACCTTTATACTCTCTTTTGATGGATAAAAATTTTTTTCTTTATCTATTTTCCCTACACAAAACACAGAAAAACCATTTATCCAGTCTTCATTTTCAAAAACTTTTTTATACGCCTCAAAACATCTTGCTTGTTCTTCACCATTTATAACTTTTGAGGGAATATGATTCCATGGTTGAGAACTAGCATTTTCTCTATTTGAAAAACCTAATTCTCCAAAAAATATTGGTTTCCCATGAACTTTATAGAGATTATATATTTCTTCTTTTATATTTTGCCCTCTATTATTTACGGTGGATGAATACAAAGCAGAAATCAATTCATCCACTGTATTAACAGATTTATTACTTAATTCAAAATATGCTGCAATAGATATAAAATCTAACTTATCAAAGAATTTATTATTTAGTTTTTGTTCATAAGAAAACTTACTATTTAAATCGTCTTTTTTTGTATACCACCAATTAGTTCTGTATGTTACAAGACCATCAAATTTAGATTGTACAAAATCTATTATTTCACTCCAGTTTTGCTGATATTCCTCTAAGTGTACAAAGTTAGAACCAACATTCAAAACATTTACATCTAGGGGATTTGCTACATCAATTATAAGTTCATTTAATATAGTATTTTGCCATGTATAAAAAAACCTCTTTTTATTTATAGGGTTCCAGTCAGTCTCATATAACTTTCCATTTTCTATCCATGGATATGCTTCTAATATTGTTGAAATACCTTTTCTATTTAATTTTTTTATTAGCTTAATTGCTTTATCTTTGCTATTATTATCTATTGACATAATGTCAGAATTAATATCATCTACATTTATAATTACAGGTACATTTACTGTATTCAATCCTAATTTATCTATATCCTTCATAACTTGATTTATTTCATAATCTACAGATAAATTGGCCGACTTAATCTTACCATTATATTGGTTATTTATTATACTTCTATCTTTTAACTCAGCACTTATAAAGTAAATTATAAATATAAAAATTAAGACCATTACTGAGATTAAAATATTTCTCTTTAATTTAAATTTATTTATATATTTCTTCAAATTATATACCTCTTTTAAAATACTAGATTTATCATATTATCTTCTTTTATATTTTTTCATATATAACATTGACAATATTATGGCTACAATTATAGTAATAAAAGAAATCATTAAAAATACTTTGGTTGTCTTATTTATACTGATATTACTGCTTGAATCCTCTATTTCTTTATTAGTTTTTACATTATAAGCTAAATCTTCTACCTCTCCATATTCATCAATCGTTAATGTATCTCCTTTTAAATCATTAACTTTACTTTTATTCAATAAATAATCCATTCCTAAATATAAGTTTTTTTCATTTATTGAACTAATTACCATAATATCTTTTTGATTATTAAAAGGAGATTTTATCAATTGAATTGCAGAAATATTTTTTCCATAATCATCAATAAAGCTTATCTTATCATTCGATAAAAAGTTGGAGTAACTTTTGTTGAACTTTATATTTAAATTATTGTTTAACTTCTTTATAACAGAATTATTACGTGGTACTCCAAAAACTATAATATTGGTATCCTTATATTTGTCATTAAACTCTTTCCCTCTAATTACATTTATCTTACCTTTATGAGAATTTATATTTGCACCTAAATTAACACCTAGTCTAGACATCCAAGTCATAGCTTGTGAACCTGAATAATCTGGCATTATCACAGTTAAATCGTTAAACTCATCATCTCTAACAAATGGATATGGATAATTTTCAAAAGACAAAGATTCATTTTCTTTTGTAGATAACTCCAAATAAGAGCTATTTAATACATATGCCCAAGGACTATTACTTTCCCTTGTAATACAATTCGAATTTTTTATACTCAAATTAAAGGATAACTTAACTTGATAATAGTTTTTATTATCTATATCTTTAAGTATCTTTAATTCTAACTTATCATTATTAGAATGTGACCTATCAAGTTTTTTGCTTCCAACGACAACATCATTTATAGATACTGTAACTAATGATTTTTCAAAGTCTAAATTGTCAGAGTATCTCAAATTCAAGACAATCTTTGAACCATTATCTAATACCTTACCCTTTGGTATTTTGACATCAAACAAAGCTTGTTGATTAAATGCTCCTTCCAGCAAAAAGTCTGAATATCTTAAGTCCTTTAATGTTAAATGGCCTAAATTTAGTTCTTGTTCCCTATTGATTTTTATATTGGTGTCTTTGTTTACAAGTATTGATGACGATAAAACTTGATTAGAAAGTCTATTTTCTATTAATAAATTTGATGCCTTTATTAAATTTTCTTCATTACTACCAAGTACCACCATCATCTTCTTATTCTTATTGTATGGTGAATCTACTTGCTTGATTAGACAGTTTGAAGATAATAGGGTTTGTTCCTTTGTACTTAAAGTATCCAAGATTTCTTCTGCTGTATTTTCAGGTTTACCAATATATATAATATTATCGTCTGACCAATTTTTCATTTCTGAATATAATTTAACATCAAACTTTAAATTATCGTTTTTTGTTATTTTTCCAAAATCTGAAGCTAAATTGAATACAGCTGTAGACTCTCCTCTAGTCATATTATCTGGTACTACCATAGTTGTATCTAACTTAAGATTATCTTCAATTTCTACATATGGATATGGGTATTCATTTATTGAATTTCCCATCTTTTTCTGCTTATATCTAATTGATGTATATGATTCCTTGTGAATAACCAACCAGTTTCCAGTATTGGAATCATCTTGGCAAATTTTATCAGATATTGTTTTATATGCTTTTATTTTTATTTCGTTATAGCCTTGAATTATATAATCTTTTGGAACTAATACTTCTAGTGTATTTTTATAGTTTGTCTTAGCATTTAATTTAATAGATTTTATTGGTACATTATTTATCAAAACAGTTAAACTTGAAACATTTCCATTTAATATTTGACTCTTACTAAAATTAAGATGTAATAAGACTTCTTCAATATCCCAATTTTTATTTACCTCAAAGAAGGTACTATTACTTCCTATAACTCCATCAATAGTGATGTCTCTTTCAAACTTATAATTTTTAACTTTAGTTTCATCCGCATTTACTTCATTTGTAAGTGATATATTTGAAAAAAACAATACTAAAGATATAATTGATATAACAAACCTTTTCATGTTAGTCCTCCTGTACATGAATTAAAATCTTTCTGTTTTATACCATTTAACTTCTCTTTTAAAAATTACATCTTTTAAATACTCTATCATTCCTTTTATGGCAACCAACAGCCACAGTTGAGAGTATGTAAAATACATGATTGCAACTATGAATATATTTTCAATTGTTGCTTCACCTTTTTCTATAGTTAGACTTATACTCACTTCTATAATAAATAAAAGATAAGATAGTATCCATATTAGAAAAAAGTTAATTGGAATAGAAATCTCTACTAGCTTAGATATACTTAAAACAAATAAAATATCTGATATAATAATAGATGTCAAAAATAAAAAATATACAGAAAAAAAGTAGGCTATATCAAATACAATCTTATTTTTTCCCTGTTTAAATATATTTTTTATATATTTCATTAAGACATATATATTCCCTTTCGCCCATCTAGTACGTTGCTTTATCCATACCTTAACAGTTTCTGGTTCTTGTTCCCATGTTATAGATTGTGGTACAAGCTTTATCTTATATCCCAATTTATATATCCTAAAACTGATTTCTGTATCTTCTGCAATTGCTTTACTATCCCATCCTCCAATTTCTTCTATGATACTTCTTCTCAATATAAAGTTAGTTCCTGGTATTGTACATAGATTAAATAGTTGCCATCTACCAGCTTGTGACATCCATTGAAAACTTAATGTTTCTATGTTTATAAATTTAGTTAATAGATTTTTATTTTTATTTCGAGTTCTAAATTTTCCAATAACAGCACCTAATTTATCATCCATTACTATGATTTGTATTAAATATCTAAGCGCATTTCTATCTGGTGTGTTATCTGCATCGTAAACTGCTATAAACTCTCCTTTTGAAATTGTATATCCAATATTCAATGCATTTGATTTTCCTTTTCCTCCAGTTAAATTATCTGTATTTATTATGGTAAAATTATAGTTGTCATACTTATTCTTTATGTCTTCTAAAATCTCTTTACTATTATCAGATGAATTATCATTTATAACGATAAGTTCCATTTTATTCTTAGGATAATTGAGTAATAATAAAGATTCCACAGTTCTTCCTATCACTTTAGCTTCATTATGAGCAGGAACAAGTATTGATACCATAGGATATTCATCAATTTTTTTTACTTCTTTATCAAAGTTTTTAAAGTAAAATATATATCCACCCATAGCCAAAACAATGTTTATGAGCAATAAAGACCATATACTAAACAAACTAAATATGAACAAACACTCTGATATATTTAAATCTCTCATAAAGTTCTCCTAAAATCTTTTAAAATATTGATTCTAATATAAAATCATTTATTTTAAAAATTTCTTTTTATCTATTTTCTTAAAATATATAAATACAATCACAAATATTAAAACACTTAAAGATACTATCAATATCAAAATTTTACTAATATTGGATATAGATTTAAATCTAATCTCACTTTCAGTATTTTCTTCTAAATCCTTATCATAGCTAACTATAATTTTATCTCCATTATTTCTTATTTGTACTTCATCAACTTTTACCCAATTATCAAAATCTCTTAAATCCATAAATTCTATATTTTGTTTTTCTAAATATTCTATCGTGTTTTTTAGGTACTCTATATTCAAATATGAATGAAAGAAAAAACCTCCACTAAAACCTCTTACAATGGATACTTTGTCCAAATTTTCTTTTATATTTTGAAAAGTAAGCTTATCTTCTGGGTCTATATATCCTAAATTTTCAGGTATAAGTACATTAAACTCTTCTGTATCTCTAATAACATAAGGATATGTATTTGTACTAAATTTTTTATCATTATTTTGATGTTGACCCATATAAGTAGAAAAATATTTTTTTAATTCTCTATATCCATCTGATTCCATTGCATAATGTGGTGCCTCAAATGCAAGAGGATAAATTCCATTTTCTATACATATTCTAAGACCACTCAAAACTCTATCTTTTACAAATATCTTCATATTTTCTTTTAAGGGCGCATCTTTTTTACCATCCCAAAATTCATATCCTTCTCCAGAAATCGCTTCTTTTTTGTATTGATGAGTATATCCATGCAATATCACAGTACCACCCTTATCTTGCATATATTTTATTGCTTTGACAATTTCAGGGCTTTCCGATAAAGTGGTTATTTTAGGATTTACATAAGCTGGTATCAATGCAATTGTAAATGGTATATTCTTACTACTTAAATAATCAGCTATCTTTACAAGGTCTTTTGGGTCTCTGAAAGCATGTACATCTTCTATCCTTACAAATATACTTCCTTTATTAAACGTTTTAACATTAAAAATATCGTTCAGTGAATCGCAAAATATATAAAATAAGACACCATCCAAATCCAATTTCGATACATAAAAAAGATTTTTATCATTTATTATATATGGATACTTATTTAATGTATCATCAATACTTCCTATTACTTTATTACTTGTATCTTTTGATTCTACAATGTTAAAAACATAATGTTCATCCAAATTATACGACTTACCTTTATAATTTACACTAACTATATTATTTGTTTTTCCCAGATAGTCTAAATTGTATTTTTTATATTCCAAAAGATTTTCTATGCCATATCCCAACCAACATATAGTTCCTTTGTATAAATCTAATGAACTAATCAAGTCTTTAGTTTTTTTATCATTACCATACGAATTTTCGTTAATTCCTACAATAAATATATGACTGTAATAATTTTTATTTATTTCTTTATCATAACTACTTAATTGTAATAACTCGATATCTGAACTAAATCTTCCCAATAGAGTCCTCATAATCTTTAAAATATCTCTATTATAAGCTGTTTCTTTCTTAGAATCATATATGATTAATACCTTATCTGTACTTGAAGTAATTTGTGCTGCATATGAAGGTAGGTTAAAGTTTGATATTATTATTCCTATTAATAGTGCAGTTACTAATTTTGATAGAATTTTATTGAATGTTTTAAACATCATATTGTAGTTCCTCTTCAACTACATTCTTAAAATTTATACTATCTCCAAATATATCCTTATATTCTAAAAATGCAATTTTTACATCTATATTTACATATTTTCCTCTATTATTTAAATCTAAATTTAAATCTTTTATTCTTTTCTTTATTCTATCTTTTACAACTTTTGAGCCTTCAAAAGATGTATTTGGCATTAGTATCCCTATCATATCTTTTTGTAAGCTATAGATTATGTCCTCATTTCTTGTACATTCTATAATATTTGAACTAATATATTTTACTATTTTATTAGTTTTATTTTCACCAAATATAGTCTGTAGGTTTCCGTAATACGGCAATTTTACTATCATAAGAGAAAAATTAGTATTATGTCTAATAGATTTACTTATCTCCATATTTACATCATTATAAAAAATTTTTAAATTTCTAAGTCCAGTTTCACTATCAATAGTAACTAATTCCTTGTACTGTTTGGACAGTTTTGTATTTGTATCTTGTAATTCGTTTATATTTTTATTTAAATTGCCCATTATAATTGAAGATATTGGTATTGCTATTATCCACATATATGATATAAACTCAACATCCATATTGTGAGTAATATTGTTATATAAAATATAGGATGTATACATAAATATAATTATTGAACTTGTTATCAATCCTACTATTGAGTTTGATAAATAAGTTAACATTATTATGAAAAAAATTATTGCTAACATTATAAACACATTTAGTTTATTTTCTGTCCTAATTGATAGTATTACTATTCCAACAATTAAAAATATGAAAACAAGTAAAGTTAATATTAATAAATCTATTTTTTTATTTATCCTATTCATTTTCTATAAGTTCACACCTCCAACTATTCTATTAAGTTGCCCATTTTTTCTAATTATTATTAAATTCCTTATACAAATAAGTTTTCACTTATTAAAAGACTAGTCAAATTACATATGAATATAACTTAATAAAAAAATTATGAAATCAAATATATTTTCATCATTTCAACAATGAAAAAAGGCTTATCTCAATTTTAGTATAATCCCCTTATAGTAGACATTTAAATAAAAGGCCATTATAATAGGTCTAAAAAGTGTATACTCTAAGGGGGTTTTTCTATGTCTAAAAAACACAAAAAATATAGCAAAGAACTTAAA
>NZ_JAGWCV010000085.1:0-9459 GCF_020657735.1 Clostridioides sp. ZZV15-6383
AAGATTATGTGGTTACAATAGCAGAGAGGATACACCTGTTCCCATTCCGAACACAGAAGTTAAGCTCTCTAGCGCTGATGGTACTTGGTGGGAAACTGCCTGGGAGAGTAGGACGTAGCCACGTAATCTTTTTTTATTTGTCATAAAATTTAAGATTAAACAGAATATAAAGTCAATATTGATTTATAATAAGATAAAATATAGAATTATATAGTATAGATAAAGTTTTTGATTTAGTTTGATTTAGAAAGAAGGTGTAATATGAATTCTGATGAAAGAAGAAGCAGATTAATAGATATTTTAAAGGAATCTAAGTGTCCTATAAAAGGTGGAAGTCTAGCTGAGATGTTAAATGTAAGTAGACAAGTAATAGTACAGGATATAGCCCTTATAAGAGCTAAAGGATTTGAAATAATAGCTACACCTCAAGGATATATAATATATAATCAACCATATTTTACAAAAAAAATAAAATGTAAGAATCACAAGAATTCTAAAGAAATTTATGATGAATTAAAGATTATTGTAGATTTAGGTGGGATTGTAAAAGATGTCATTGTAAATCATCCAACATATGGTCAAATAACTGCAGAACTTAATATTTATTCTAAAGTGGAGATAGATAATTTTATGAAGAAAGTAGAGACAAATGAATTTAAACAATTATCAGTTCTGACAGAATGTAGTCATATTCACACAATTGAGGCTATAAAAGAAGATACTATAGAAGCTATAATAAAAAAATTAGATGACAAAGGAATATTATCATAAGGAGGAGTTAAATGAATTTTTTATCATTGGCTAAGACTGCCTCAACAAATAGTAATATAACTAAGAGAACTTTAGAAAACATACTTAATAACTTTAGTGATAACGTACCAAATATCATATATGCAATAATTGTATTTGTGATAGGTATTTATATATCCAAAATAGTAAGAAGAATGGTCTCAAAGTTTTTAATTAAATATGGAATGAGCAAAGGTGTAAATAATTTTATTGTATATGGAATATATATATCTATGTTATCTATTATATCATTGATAAGTTTAGGTATTATAGGTATACAGACTACATCAGTTGTAGCTGTATTAGGAGCTGCTGGATTTAGTATAGGTTTAGCATTTAAAGAAATATTATCAAATCTAGGTTCAGGTATGATTATTTTATTTTTTAAACCATTTAATATAGGCGATTATATTCAAGGTTCAGGTGTAGAAGGTACAGTTTCTGATATACAAATATTTAGCACTGTTCTTAAAACTCCAGATAATAAAACTATAATTATACCAAATTTTCAATTGACAAGTAATAATATAATTAATTATACACATCAAAACAAAAGAAGAATAGATTTTTCATATAATATTTCTTATGATAGTGATATAGATATCGTTAAGTCTATATTAAATGAGATTTTTACAAATGAAAAAAGAGTATTAGATGACCCAAAACCTATTATAGGTTTAAACTCCATAGGAAATAATACTATGCAAATAGTTGCTAGACCCTGGGTTAAAACTGATGATTATTGGGATGTATACTTTGATGTAATGGAAAAAGTCAAAAATAAGTTTGATGAAAATAATATAAAAGTTCCCTTTGTTCCTTCTGCATTATTACTTAATGATACAAGTAATTTAAACACAGCAGACAAAAGGTAATATTTTAATTAAATAAAAAAAATAAATTTGATATAAAAAATTAAAGAAAATTTGAATAATAGTATTGAAAGATGTTAATATATATAATATAATGATTATCAAATAAAACAATTAGTTAAAAAGCAGTGAAGGAAAATAGTAAAAAACAGATTGTATTCAGAGAATGAGTGTATGGTGAGAACTCATTACAATGGTTTTTGAATCTACTCTAGAGCTTCTAGTTAAAGCTAGACGTTTACCTACGTTATAGGTCTGAGAGGATTATACATTTTAGTATAGTCAATTAGGGTGGCAACGCGGATAAAAGATTTTCGTCCCTTTTATAGGGGTAAACGGAGGTCTTTTTTTATTTTTCAAATTTGTTTAAGCTAAAAATTTACAGTTATAATATTTGTAAATTAAATTGGAATTATAATTTATATTATCAAAATTATTAGGAGGAATTAATATGTTAGATATTAAAAGAATAAGAGAAAATTTAGATGATATCAAAAAAGCTATGGAAAGAAGAGGCGAAAAAGAATTTGACCTTGATGCTGTAGTGGAATTAGATAATAAAAGAAGGGAAATACTTCAAGAAGTTGAAGTTATGAAAAATGAATTAAATGTAAATTCTAAAAAAATACCACAATTAATAAAAGAGGGAAAAGATGTAACAGAAGAAAAGGTAAGATTAAAAGAGCTATCAGATAAGATAAAAGGTATTGATGAGAAAGTAAAAGAAGTAGAAGCAAAAATAGAATATACATTGATGAGAATACCAAATGTTCCTCATCCAGAGGTACCACAAGGTGAAACAGATGAAGATAATGTTCAAATAAGAACTTGGGGAGAACCTACTAAATTTGATTTTGAGCATAAAGCACATTGGGATATAGGTACTGGTCTAGGTATATTAGATTTTGAAAGAGCTGGGAAAATAACTGGTTCAAGATTTACTTTATACAGAGGACTAGGAGCTAGATTAGAAAGATCTTTAATGAATTTCTTTTTAAATACTCATACAGCTAAGCATGGATATACAGAAGTGTTACCTCCATTTATGGCTAATAGAAATAGTTTTATAGGTACTGGTCAACTTCCTAAATTTGAGGAAGATATGTTTAAAATAGAAGGATTAGAGTATTTCTTAATACCAACAGCTGAAGTACCTGTTACTAATATACATGCTAATGAAATATTAGATGTCGCAGAACTTCCAATTAAATATTGTGCATATACTCCTTGTTTTAGATCTGAGGCAGGTTCAGCAGGAAGAGATACAAGAGGCTTAGTTAGACAACATCAATTTAATAAAGTTGAGTTAGTTAAATTTGTTAAGCCAGAAGACTCTTATGATGAATTAGAATCATTAACTCATGATGCTGAAACTATGTTACAAATGTTAGGTCTTCCATATAGAGTGGTAAAAATATGTACAGGAGATTTAGGATTTACAGCAGCCTTTAAATATGATTTGGAAGTTTGGATGCCAAGCTATAATAGATATGTAGAAATATCTTCTTGTTCAAACTTTGAAGACTTTCAAGCAAGAAGAGCAGGAATAAGATTTAAAAGAGATAAAAAATCAAAAGCAGAATATGTTCATACATTGAATGGTTCTGGATTAGCTATAGGAAGATGCCTAGCTGCTATATTAGAAAATTATCAACAAGCAGATGGTTCTGTAGTAGTTCCAGAAGAGTTAAGACCTTATATGGGTGTTGATGTTATAAGATAATTCTATATTAACATTATATGTAGAAATATATTTTAATGTAGAAAATATATTATGAGTGAACAATAAATTAAAACGCTATGGAATTATTAATATAATTATTAAATTTCATAGCGTTTTAATTTATATAACAGAATTTTCATCATAAAATACTAAATATCTTTATAAATCAAGGATTATATAAATATCTAAAAATTATTTTAGAACTAATTTAAAAAAAATATAACTATATATAGTAATAATTAAATAAACAAAATAAAATTAAGTTGAATTATAAAATGAATTATGATAAGATAAGTTTGTTATAAGTTTTGGGAGGAATTATGGAAAGTTCATTTTATATGAAAGAAGCATTAAAAGAAGCATATAAAGCATATAATAAAAGAGAAACACCAATAGGTGCTATTATAGTTAAAGATAATCAAATAATAGCTAGAGCTCATAACCTTACAGAGACACTAAAAGATTCTACAGCTCATGCAGAAATCTTAGCGATAAAACAAGCCTCAGAAAAATTAGGTGGTTGGAGGTTGACTGATTGTGATTTATATGTTACAATGGAACCTTGCATAATGTGTAGTGGTGCAATAGTTAATTCTAGAATAAAAAAGCTTATAATAGGGACAAGACATGTAAAAAATTCATATATAGAAAAACAGCATGAGTTTAAATTAGATTATTTTAATAATAATAATGTAAAAGTGGCTTTTGATGTTTTGCAAGAAGAATGCTCGATCATATTGCAAGAATTTTTTAAGGCATTAAGAAAAAGAGATTAAGGAGAGATGGTCGAGTGGTCGAAGGCGCTCGCCTGGAAAGCGAGTATATGGGTAAAACTGTATCGTGGGTTCAAATCCCACTCTCTCCGCCAGAAACAATAAAAGTAATTAAATATGGTTGTAATTTTGCTGTACTAGATGGGGAGGTAGCGGTGCCCTGTAACCTGCAATCCGCTATAGCAGGATTGAATTCCATCTAAAGGCTTATTTTCTGTAGGGCCGCCCTAAATAAGTGGTGTTGATGCTTAGGTCCTGCGCAATGAAAGCTCATGAACCCCGTCAGGTCCGGAAGGAAGCAGCGGTAAGTGATCACTTTTGTGTGCCGTGGGGGTGCCTAAGTTGAGCTAACTGTTTTGGTAACGCCTATGGAATTAAGTCGATAGATGGTGTACAGCATTTAACATATAAAAGACTAATCCCTTAGATAATGAGGGATTTTTTTATTAATTTTGCTAAAGAGAGGTAAAAGGATGCATAAAGCATTATATAGAGCATATAGACCACAAAAGTTTGAAGACGTTATTGGTCAAGATCATATTATTAAGACTTTAAAAAATCAAATATACAATGATAATATAGGACATGCTTATCTATTTTGTGGTACAAGAGGTACTGGTAAGACATCTACTGCAAAAATTTTTTCAAGAGCAGTGAACTGTTTGAATAAAATAAATGAAGAACCTTGTAATGATTGTGAGATATGCGAATCGATATTAAAAGATAATACAATGGATGTTGTAGAAATAGATGCAGCATCAAATAATAGTGTGGATGATATAAGAGAGCTTAGAGAAAGTGTGAAATATTCTCCAGCCAATGCTAAATATAAAGTATATATAATAGATGAGGTTCATATGTTGTCTCAAGGAGCTTTTAATGCATTATTAAAAACATTAGAAGAGCCACCCTCATATGTAATCTTTATATTAGCTACTACTGAACCTCACAAGATACCTGCAACTATTTTATCGAGATGCCAAAGATACGATTTTAAAAGAGTTACGGTTAAAGATATGACTCTTAGAATGAAAAGGATTTGTGAAGATGAAGGAACTGATATAGATGATAAAGCACTTAATTTAATAGCGAGAAATTCTCAAGGAGCTCTTAGAGATGCACTTAGTATATTAGACCAATGTATATCATTTGGAGAGAATAAGATAGATTATAAAGATGTTGTTGAATTGATGGGAAGCGTCAATATAGAACAGTTATTTGAATTGTCTCAATGTATTTTAGCACAAGATACTAAAAAATCTCTTGAGATATTAAATGAATTTGTTTTATGGGGGAAAGATATAAGAAACCTTATAAATGATTTGATTGACCATTTTAGAAATTTAATGGTATGTAAGGTTTCATCAGAACTAGATGAGATAATTTCATTGCCCGAAGAAACCATAGAACAACTTAAACTTCAGTCTAAAAATATAGATATAAATGATTTGATAAGGGTTTTAAATATATTATCAGCAACTCAGGATGATATAAAGTCCTCTTCAAATCCAAGAGTTTTAGTGGAAATAACTATAATGAAAATTGCTCAACCAATGTTTGACGAAAGTAAAGAAGCTCTTATAAAAAGAGTTGATAACTTAGAAAAAATGATTGAACTGGGTAGCTTTAAGGTTGAAAAAACTGGTAATAGTAAAGAAAAAGAGCATGAAGTCAATAGAGAAATAGATGTAAAACAAGAAAATGTAGCTTATGAAGATGTAAAAAATGAGGACGTTATACTTATAGAGTCATCTTGGAAGAATATACTTAAACAAATTAAAAAAGATAAAAAAATGCCAATATATGCACTTTTAAGTGAGGTAAAAAGCTTTAATGTATATTCCAACTTGTTGTATGTTATATTTGATGATAAATTTGATTTTGCAAAAACTAGACTTAGCTCCCAAGATACAATAAATTATTTAGAAAAAACAATAAGAGATGTTTTAAATAGAAGTTTTAATGTAAAAATAGTATTGACATCAGAAGTCAAAGATATAAATCTTGAAGTTAAAGAAAAAGAAGACATTGGTGAAGAGATATTAAAGAACATAGTAAATGAAGAGATACTAGAAATAAAAGACAGTATTGATGAAAATGAAAGTAAATAATAAAATACTATTATGATATAATAATAAAATGAAAATAAGTTTAGGAGGAATTGTTTATGGCTAAAAAAGGTTTTGGAGGCGGAATGATGCCTGGTGGTGGAAATATGAATAACTTATTAAAGCAGGCTCAAAAAATGCAAGAAAATATGCAAAAAGCTCAACAAGAGTTAGAAAATAAAGAAGTAGAAGCTTCAGTTGGAGGAGGCGCAGTTACTGTAAAGGTTAATGGTAAAAAAGAAGTTTTAGATATAACTATCAAACCAGAAGTAGTTGATCCAGATGATATAGAAATGTTACAAGATTTAGTTTTAAGTGCAGTAAATCAAGCATTGAGAAATATTGATGATATACAAGCAAGTCAAATGAGTAAGGTAACTGGAGGTATGAATATACCTGGGTTATTCTAGTAGGTGGTATTTATGCAAGTTTATACAGGTCCAATAACGAGACTTATAGAAGAATTTTCAAAGCTTCCTGGAGTAGGAAGAAAGACTGCTCAAAGATTGGCTTTTCATGTTATTAATATGAATACTAATGATGTGGAAGCTTTATCTAAAGCGATTATAGACGCGAAAAGAGAAATAAGATATTGTTCAATTTGTTGTAATATAACAGATACAGACCCATGTAGTATGTGTTCAAATAAAAATAGAGATTCGAGTATTATATGTGTGGTAGAAGACCCAAGGGATGTAGCAGCCATGGAGAGAGCGAGAGAGTTTAAAGGTCAGTATCATGTATTAAATGGAGTGATTTCTCCAATGGATGGTATTGGACCAGATATGCTAAAAATAAAGGAACTTATACAAAGGCTTGGCAATCAGGAAGTTAAAGAAATAATAATGGCAACAAATCCTACTATTGAAGGAGAAGCCACAGCTATGTATATTGCTAGGTTAGTAAAACCAATGGGAATTAAAGTTACTAGGATAGCTCATGGTCTTCCTGTTGGAGGAGATTTAGAGTATGCAGATGAGGTCACAATATCAAAAGCACTAGAAGGTAGAAGAGAAATATAAAAATCGAGGTATTAACCTCGATTTTTATAATTTTTTGTGGTTAAATTCAAATTAATTTTGATTTAGATTTATTGAATAAATTTCTTCTGTATTGTATAATTTGTTGTATAAATCATTTAAAAATTTTGATAGGGGTGCAACATGAAACCAATTATGAACTTAGAAGAACATAATGCAATGAAAGAAAAAAGAGTTAAAAAAATGAAATCAAAAGACAAGCCTAAATATGATGATTTTGATGATATAAGTTTTTCTAATAAGAAAAAAACTAAAAAAACTGCACGAAATAAAAATGCTGAATTTAGAAATAATTATAAAAACTATCAGTATGATTATGAAGAAGACTTTTATGAACCAATTTAATATTAAATAATTAGAAAATAAAAAATCCCTAATAGATAATATATACTATAGGGATTTTATTTATTTTATCAATCAGAAATTATATTTAAAATTAAATTAGCTATATTTTGGGCTGAATTTGATTTTCTTATTGATTTAATATTTCTTTTTAACATCTCTAACCTACTAGGGTCATCTATTAGAACTTTTAATAATATTGATAAATTATATTTTTTTGTAGTTCTAAGTGCTGCACCACAATTAGATAAGAAATCAAGATTCTCCTCTTCCTGACCTGGTATATAATATGGAACTATCATAGGTACATCTTTTAAGAGTGCCTCCGTTGTAGTAAGTCCACCAGGTTTGCTTACTAATACATCTATAGAAGCTAAAATATCATTCATTTTATCAGTATATCCAAGGACACATACTTTTTTATCATGATAACGAGATATAAGCTTTTTTTCGATTTTTTCTTTTAAACTTTCATTTCTACCTGTTATTACAACTATTTGAAAATCTCTGTCAGTATCCAATAATTCATCAAGTGTCTCTTTTATATTACCAGCTCCAAAGCTACCACCCATAAGTAAAACAGTTAATTTATCTGGAGATAAGTTTAACTCAGAAAGAACAATATCTTTATCTCTATGAGAGAGAAAAGATTTTTCAACAGGAATTCCAAATGTTCTAATTTTACTAGGTTCAACTCCATCAAATACCAATAACTCTTTTACGTATTCATGACCAACTATATAGTAATCAATTTCATTTTGTATCCATGTAGAATGAGTAGTATAATCAGTTAATACAGAAATAAGTGGAGGAACATTAATAGTATTTGTATAATGTTTATAAAAATACTCTGTGTAAGCATTTGATTCATTATTATGTAAGTTAAAGTTTTTTTTCAATGTACTAAGCGCAATCATTGGAAAAGGATGCGTTCCTATAATCAAATCTGGTTTTTTGCTTCTAATAAGCTTTTTAAATTTTTTTGCCATGAATGTTATTAGTAGATTGTCTTTAAATTCATTTTTTGATAAAAGATTTGTTTCAGATAATCTATATACACTTCCATATGCTTTTGGAGTATATATAGCAGATTTTTCATATCCTCTTGAAATTATTTTATCCATTGTATTATTAACTAATTTCAAACTATCTATTATTTCACATTCAATTGGCTCTCCATCAAGTGTTTTGGAAGTAAGTTCTTCTTTAATAGCTAGAGCAGCCCTATTATGCCCGCCACCGGTGGAAGCAGACATTATTAATACTTTTTTGCTCATAATAAAATCCTCCTAAAATGTAGCTTAGTATTTATATAGTATTATATTTTGATATATAAAAACTGTCTTTGTGAATAAGGTTATTGATAAATTATTTTTTAATATTAATCTAATACAAGATTACAAAAATTACAAGTGAAAGAAATGTAAATTAATTTTAGCAAATATGTGATATTACAAATATTAGTGTAAATAAAAAATTTAAATATAGAATAAAAAGGAAAATAGAGCATAGAATATATATTAGTTTTATGAAATAAACAGGTTTGCTTAGTATTAGATTTTAAAAATTAAATATAAAGAATATATGATAAATAAAAAAAGTAAAAAATTATATTGACTTAGATAGATAAAGATGATATAGTATTACTTGTCATTGAAAAAAGGAACAAGAAATAAATACGAACATTGAAAATTAAACAGTAGGTTAATTTATAAACAAGAAACAAACCATAAAGCCAGATATTTTGATAACAATAGTATCTGAGCCTGATAAACTTTTATTTGAGAGTTTGATCCTGGCTCAGGATGAACG
>NZ_JAGWCV010000086.1:0-9163 GCF_020657735.1 Clostridioides sp. ZZV15-6383
CTATTATAAGATTAGCAGGAGATTAATTTATTGTCATATTTTCTAGCAAAGTTGGCAAAAACTATGTTTATTCGCAACTAGAAACCGTAAAAAAATTTTAAAAGTATTTTATTTAATATAAGTATTTTACATTATAAATATGTATTTATATAAGATATCAGCATTAAAAGCTGAAGCATGTATTGTTTCAGTTCTTTTTCGTTAAAATTAACCTATTTAATAAAAATATCATAGTTCAACAAAGTTTTTAATTTAAATATATTAATGTATAATATAATTAAGATATAATAACAAAAAGAGAGGAGGAATATCATGAGCATACTCCTAAAAAAAGCACCCAAATTAGCAAAACATATTATAACAAGTTTTTATATAAATAGAGATATTGATGAAGTATTAAAGTACCTTTCACAAGATGTCACATGGATTGGCCCAGGAGAACAGGAATTTCTCACTTCCTTTAATGAAATTAAAAATTATTTTTATGCAGGTCAAGATGAAATTCCTTCCTGTGATATAAGTAATGACATATTTGAAATTGTAAGTGAATATAAAAATAGATGTATGGTATTAGGAAAATATACTGTTCGTACTAAAGAAAATGAGCAAATGATTTTAGAGGCAAATCAGCGTTGTACATTTGAGATAATTGAAGATAGAGAAAAATTATTAGTAAAACACATGCATATATCAAACCCTTATGGTGAAATGCAACTTGATGAATACTTTCCTACTAAAATTGGAACACAAAGTTATGACTATCTACAAAGATTACTAAAGGAAAAAACAGAAGTTATCGAGATGATTACGAATAATATTAATGGTGGATTAAAAGGTAGCAATGATGATGATACATACTCGTTTTTCTATGTTAATGAAGGATTGCCCAAAATATTAGGATATACATATGATGAGTTCATGGAAATGAGTGGTGGTTCAGCAGTAGGTGCTGTATATCCACCAGATTTACCTAAAGCACTGGAAGACTGTGAACGATGCTTTGCAAAGGGACCTACATATTCATCTGAATATAGAATACGAAAAAAAGATGGAACATTAATGTGGGTATTAGATTCTGGCATGAAATCATTAAATAGTGATGGCATAGTAAAAATTAATAGTATTATTACTGACATCACTCAACTAAAAAACATAGAATCTGAACTAAAATTAGAGAGGGAACGATATCGTATTGCTTTACAAAATATTACAGACATAATGTTTGAATATGATATTGAAAATGACAACTTTATAAAGTATCAACGTGTAGAAATTGATAAAAAAATTGAATTAGAAAATTTTGAAACAAAAAATTATTCTAAGATGCTAGAATCTGGAAAAATCATTCACCTTGATGATATTGGAAAATTATTAGAAATACTTCGTGGAAATCTTAGAGAAACAATTGAGATACGACAGCTAAATTCATTAACTAAAGATGAATGGAGATGGATTCGTGTTCAATGTTCAGTTATCTATGATAGTGACCACAATCCAATCAAAACAATAGGTGTTTTAAAAGATATAACTGAAGATAAATCTAAATTAGAAAGCTTAATTAATCAAGCTCAACGCGACCCGCTAACACAATTATATAATCAAAGGGTCTCACAAAATTTTATCCAAGAGTACCTATGCAGTTCTAAAGCCCAAAATAATGATGCTCTATTAGTTATTGATATTGATGATTTTAAAACTGTAAATGATACTTTTGGACATTTAGAGGGAAATGATGTTTTAGTTGCTGTATCAAAAGTACTATTACATAACACACAGGATAAAGATATAGTTGCTCGCATTGGTGGAGATGAATTTATGATATTTATAAAATCACTAACAAAAGATTTAATAATAAAAACCACTAATGATATTTTAAATGATGCAAGTAAAATAAGAATAAAAGATAGACACAAAATAACATTAAGCATTGGTGTTGCTTTTGCTAGTGATTCAACTAGATTGTATAAAGATTTATTTTCTAAAGCTGATAAAGCTCTGTATTTATCAAAAGCACATGGTAAAAATTGTTATAGTATATGCGAATAATAAAGCTGTTTATATGGAAAAGAATGAACCTTTAAACTCAAGTTCAGAGTTTGACAATCAAAGTAGTGTTACTGTTGAAGCTAATCTTATAACTGGTCAATTAGTTACTAGAGAAAATTTAGACAAGATATTTATTGATACTGCTCATTTTTCTAAAAAATAAGCTTATGTAAAAAATTAAACTTTTATGTATAAGATACTAATGATAAACATGTTGTTACAAACATTCATCATTAGTATGTTACATCTTAAAACAAAATAATAATTTATCTATATAAAAAAGTGGTTTGTTGACAGGGTTCACTTTTTTATATAGATACATAGTTTAAATATGAATACAGGTTTTATTCTATACATTTTAGTTAATATAAAACTAATACAGGAGATTATAATACATTTACATACCACATAGTTAATATAAAACTAAAAGGGGTCGGCGTTGGAATAGATGTAGAAACGCATTTACATGCCACATAGTTAATATAAAACCAACAATTGCAACTAGTACTTTGCTCGTAACATGGAAATTTACATACCACATAGTTAATATAAAACCTATATAATAACTAAAACTTACAGTAGTTTTTACAATATTTACATACCACATAGTTAATATAAAACCCATCTACACTAGTGATAGCACACAATCTAAGAAGCAATTTACATACCACATAGTTAATATAAAACATGCAAGACAAGGCATAACAGGAACTAGTCTAGGTGGATTTACATACCACATAGTTAATATAAAACATTTAATTTTCTGTGCTTATACTCATACTCAAAAAGATTTACATACCACATAGTTAATATAAAACTTTCCTAATGCAAAACCTAATGCGTAACCAATCTTCGCATTTACATACCACATAGTTAATATAAAACTACATTTTAACGCTGACCATACGACATTAAATAAAAATTTACATACCACATAGTTAATATAAAACTGTGAGATTTGAAAAAAATAATAATTTGATGGATTTTATTTACATACCACATAGTTAATATAAAACAGTGAAACCCACCCTAGGGCATGTGGTGACCTACCCGATTTACATACCACATAGTTAATATAAAACAAAATTATCCATACTTATCACCTCCCTTCGTAGCGTATTTACATACCACATAGTTAATATAAAACCAAGAGTCTTTGGCAAGTGGTGGTACACAGTATCAAGGATTTACATACCACATAGTTAATATAAAACTCGTAACAACCGGAGCAGCCGCAGCAACTCCAGCAGTATTTACATACCACATAGTTAATATAAAACATTTTCGTAAGAACTTCGCCACACATCAGCATTTCCAATTTACATACCACATAGTTAATATAAAACCCCAAAATAAATTTAGCATTTCCAATGATTACACATATACAACGTTCTTAAAATTGCAGTGAGCGGGCAATAGTGCAATTGATAACACTTATCACACACTCTCAATGCCTTACATTTCAACTGTTAAGCCATATTTTATCACAAATATCGCTCACTGCAAAACTTCTATAATTTTATTATATCATAAATATATTATTTTTGAATATTTATACCAATTTGTGGTATAATAAAAGCAAGGAGATAAAATTTACTTTGTAAAAGGTGAATCTCTCTAATTGATTAGAATTTAAAAGTTATTTCTTTAAATCACCCTTATTGGCGTTTGGGTGATTTTTTATTTTGTCATATTTGGCGTTTATATGAGAAAATCACCCTTAGCTTTTCAATTTTATTTTCCTTGCTAAAAATATTATAGCATATATATTTACATATTTTACCTATTATATTACTTTTTTGCACATACATATAGATATTTCTGTATACATCTACTATCATCAAATAATATTTATAATTTAGATTTGATATAATAAAATCATGATTATTTAATATGTTTTAAACACTAAGAATGCTTATAAAGGGAGTGTACATATGAATATCAAATCAGCTGTTATAAGAAAAAAAGGGGAAATTTTATGTATATGTGGAGTATATAAAAGAAACAACTGGCAAAAAGAAACAAAAAAATAATTCAACTTCTAAGTTTTATACAAACAGGAAGCTCAATTATTATTAGAAAAGTCGAAAAATACTCCTATAGGTATACCAATTTTTTTGATGCTAACCTTAGATTGCGTTTTGGTGAAGCTGTATCACTTAGATGGTCAGATGTAGACCTTGATAAAAAAATCATACATGTAAATCAAACATTAGTTTATGTAGGCAACAAAATAAGTTAAAATTACAGAGTATATTGAAAAATGAATTCGATTTGATATGCTTAAATAAAAGATTCAACCCGTGGGTTCAACCAACTTTTGTTGCTCCTTTTAAAAAACTATTAAGAGATAATAATCTTAGAGATATAAAACATAATAGGATGTACTTATAAAATACTTGAAATCACTATTATTTAATAAAATTTATAATTATTTACTATTTGCTGTTGACATTGGTATTATACCATAGTTTATCATTTATATTATAAATAAAATTATTAATTAATAGTTTCATAATTTTATAATAGATTTACAAGGAGTGGTAATAAATGGATACAAAAATATCTATGAATGAAAACATGAGTCTAGGTAAAAGGTTTTTTAAATACCTAGCACCATCTGTAGTTGCAATGTGGGTTTTCTCACTATACACAATGGTTGATGGAATATTTGTAAGTAAAGGAGTTGGAGAATTAGCTTTAGCTGCTGTCAATATATCAATGCCTTTTATTAATTTTATATTTGCAGTTTCTCTGTTATTTTCAACTGGTGCATCCACTATAATTGCAATTTATCTAGGTAAGAAAGATATTAAGTCTGCAAATGAAGTCTTTTCATTTAACTTAGTGTCAATAATTATATTATCAATAATTATATTAGCTATAACTTTTTTTAATTTAGATAAATTAGCACTATTTTTAGGAGCTACAGAATCTACAATTGGCATGGTTAAAGATTATTTAGGAATAATAATATTTTTTAATGGCTTTTTTATAGTATCTTACTCTTTAGAAGTTATAATAAAAACTGATGGCTTCCCAATATTAGCTACTGTTGGTGTAATAATATCTGCTCTTACAAACATCCTACTTGATTACTTATTTGTAATTAAATTTGGATGGGGTGTAAAAGGTGCTGGTATTGCAACTGGTTTATCTCAAGTCTTTTCTACTATTTTCTTCTTAATACACTTTTTAAGAAAAAACTCTACTTTAAATTTTTCAAAATTTAGAGTTGATTTCAAGACACTTAGAAAAATTGTATTTATAGGTTTTCCTGATTCAACGACTGAGTTAAGTTGTGGTATAGTTGTCTTACTTTTTAATTTGAGTCTTACTAAATATATTGGAGAAAATGCTCTTATTTATTATAGTGTCATAAATTATATAAATACACTAGTACTTATGACTATGATGGGTATAACTCAAGGTATGCAACCACTTACTAGTTTTTATTATGGTGCAGGAAACATAGATAATGTAAAAAAATTATTAAAGATGGGTATAAAAGCCACAATAATAGCATCAATTGCTGTATTTGCAATTTGTATGGCTTTTTCAGAACCAATAGTTTCGTTATTTATACATCCAGAAGAAACAATACTATTCAATGAAGGAATTCGTGTATTTAAAATATTCTCTATATCTTTCTTACTAGTGGGAATTAATGTAATAATTTCTGGATTCTTTGTTTCAGTAGAAAAACCATCAATTTCTACTGTTATATCTCTTGGCAGAGGACTCGTAATAGTTGTCTTAAGTCTAATTTCAATGATACTAATATTTGGTGGTCAAGGAATATGGATGACTACTATTGTTTCCGAATTTATATGTCTTATTTTGTCAATAGTTTTTCTAAAAAAGAATTTTTCTACATTAGACTCTAATCTAAATAAGGTTGCTTAGATAGTAGAAGTAATAGTACGTAAAATATATAAATAAAAAATACCTATTATACAATCTTGCAAATAGTAGACCTTTGCAAAAACTAGGATTATATAATAGGTATTTTATTTATGTAATTATTTTATTTCTAAATATCCATAGCCATTTTTTATTAAAGTTCCTTTTACTTCATATTCTACAGGTTTTTTAAATATTGGACCATCCACCACAAATGTATGATATTCTCCATGCTCTCCACATGGGTCTGCACCTGCATCTTTTATCTTTTTCACAAGTTCTCTAGTCAACTTTTCCCCTAAGAATTCCTCTCCTAGATGCTTTAAGTTTACTTTTGTTACAACACTACAAAATCCACTGTCTATAAATTCATATACTAAGTTCTCTCTACTCTCTTGCCATAATGGTAAATTTACCTTCATACCAACTGCATCACATCTATCAGTATCCCATTTTCTATGACTTTCTATGTCTATATCTCCATATGCACATATTGTTGCTCCCATGTTTTTAGCTTTTATTAAAGCTCTCTCAAAACTCTCTTCATATCCTTCTACTCCACATTCAGCAACTAATAAAGGTAATCCTATATTGCTACTTACTTGTTTAAGCATATTATATTCTAAATTATGTGTCCATGATTTTCCATGTTCTTCACTTATAGTTATCAAGAGTGCCACAGGCTTATATCCTTTTTTCAACATTCGATTTAATGCTAATATACTATCCTTACCACCACTAAATGACATTACAAATTTTTCATCAGCCAATTCTAACACCTCTTTCACCTAACTTTGTTTTATTACTATAATTATACCAAACTTCTGAGTTATATAGCAAATTATACTGCTTTAAATGGTTAATTTACTATAAAGAATGTCCCTAATATTAAAAGTATAACCCCTATGTATTTGTATAAATGCATTGTTTCTTGTCCCAAAATCACGCTATCAATAAAAAAACCAACTAGAACTTGAGATACAAGTGTTAGTATAAGTGTATTTGATACTCCTAAATTTGGAATTGCTTTTACTGTAAAATATATTATTAGCCCACCAAATACACCTCCTAGCAATAGCTTATAATTAAAACCATTTATAGACACTAAATACTTTAAGTCCCCTGTAACTGTTATACTTACCAAAAAAAATATTGCTCCTACAGCTAAACTTATAAAAGTGGCTACTAGTGCTGTTGTACTTTTCCCTAGCTCTCCATTTATAAAAGCTTCAAGAGCAGTAGACCCACCTGCTAATAATGCAAATATTATTGCCCATAATTTTGTCATGGACAAACCTCCTCCTATATAATTCTATTAATAGAAGTTTATGATACAACCTATTAATTAATTACTAAGTATAGTTTAATTTTTATACACTGTGACTTTATTTGGATATGAATTTCTGTTATAATTGTTCTATTGATTTTGGAGGTGATTTTATGTACACAAATTTTAATATCGATTTTAATAACTTTAATAAAAAAGAAAATGCTACTAAATTTATGCTAATGGGAGTATTGCTTGTTATATTAGGATTATTGTGCCTTACATTTAAGACATTAGGTATAAGATTGATTTCTTGGACTTTTGGTATTGCACTTTTATTCTTTGCATACTTAAACCTTAAGAATATCAACGAACTAAAAAGATATGCAACTAAAGAAGAAATCAAACCCTCCACTAATGTCCAATGGATCCTAATAATTGTATGTATATTACTTTTTGTATTTCCTCAAAAAATACAAAGCATATTTTCATTATTTTTAGGATTTTATTTAATCTTTAATCAACTAGTGGCACTTGTAAATAGTAAGAATAATCCTTACTCTAAATTTACAACTTGGAATATAATTAAGACTTTATTTGGTATATGCCTTATATTATCTCCTCTTTTTCTATCTAGATTTATAGTATCGATAATGTCCTTTTTTATAATATTATTTGGACTAGTTCTATTCTTCTCTGGAAATAATGCAAGAAAATATTAAATATTTTCTTGCATTATTTTTATATTACTTAAAATAGAATTTGTTTAAGTTATCTATTTATGGTAATATGTTTTTTGTACAAGTTCAGTGTACAATTTTATTAGAAATAGGTGATTACTTTGGATAAATTTAAATATGCTTTTGATAATAAAAGATATCATACTTGGAATTACTATCTTAGAAATACTTTTGGAGAAAAAGTTTTTAAGGTATCTATAAATGCAGGATTTACTTGCCCAAACATTGATGGAAGTCTTGGTTATGGCGGATGCACCTATTGTAGTAAAGAAGGCTCAGGTGACTTTGCTGGAAATCCTAAAGACAATCTTATTAGTCAATTTTATAATATAAGAGAAATGATGTTAAAAAAATGGCCCTATGCAAAATATATTGGCTACTTTCAAGCCTATACAAATACGTATGCTCCCCTTGAAGTTTTAAAAGAAAAATATGAGACTATATTAGAGCTTAAGGATGTCATAGGTCTTTCAATATCTACAAGACCTGACTGTTTGCCAGATGATGTTGTAGAATACTTATCTGAACTAAATAAAAGAACTAACTTATGGGTTGAACTTGGACTTCAAACAATTCATGATTCCACATCTAAAATTATAAATAGAGGTCATGATTATAAAACATTTGTTGAAGGTGTTGAAAAATTAAAGTCTAAAAATATAAAGGTTGTTGTACACATTATAAATGGTCTTCCTGGTGAAGATTATAATATGATGATGAAAACAGCAAAGGCAGTTGGTAAAATGGGTGTAGATGGTATAAAAATCCATCTATTGCATGTTATAAAAGATACTCCTATGGAAAAGATGTTACAAAATGGTATGTTAACTCTTATGGAACAAGATGAATATATCAATCTTGTCTGTGACCAATTAGAAATACTTCCTGAAACTATGATAATCCATAGACTTACTGGTGATGGTAAAAGAGATGAACTAGTTGGTCCTATATGGAGCCTAAAAAAATGGGAGATTTTAAATCAAATTGATGATACTTTGAAAGCTCGAAATTCTTATCAAGGTTGTAAGTTTGTTTAATACTAAATAACTATTACAGATAAAACAATATATATAAAATAATGGGGCTGTCGCAGGAGCAAATTAAATTTGTTCTGTGAGAGCTCTTTTTTACTTACCTTAATAGGTATATTTTTAATTATTTTATATAAAGTTTATGTTGTAAGTAAAATTATGCATGACAAATAAAG
>NZ_JAGWCV010000087.1:0-8921 GCF_020657735.1 Clostridioides sp. ZZV15-6383
TATAATAACAAAAGAATTAAAGAAAAATTAAATTGGCGTAGCCCTGTTAAATATAGATTTGAATATGAATCTAAAGTTACATAAAGCTAAAAAAACAGGAATGAAAATTTCATTCCTGTATAAAGTCTAACTTTTGGGTCTCAGTACAATCTATATTTTGAGATAGCCCCTTCTAGTTAATAAAACTTAATCTTCTTCAAGTTCTTTTTTCTCTTGTAATAATACACTTAATTCATTTGCTTCTAAAATTTGTGCCTCTGCAATATCAAGTAACTCTTGTTGCCATTCCACACATTTATCTTTGTAATCAAAAGGTAGCGTTCTGTCAACTATGTACTTATCAATACAGTCCTCCGCACTTTTAATTATTTCTTTTCTTTCATCAATAAATTTTTCTAATTCTACTAAGGCTTCTTCATAAGCTTTTCTACTCATATAAATTCCCCCTTTGTACAATTATTCTACATTAAAACGATTTTTCCTCTTTTTTGTATAAAATTTTATTTGTATATAACTTTTCCATCAATATCTTTTATGGTTTGACATCCAGTTAATATCATAGAACCACTTAATTCTGATTGAAGTTTATTTACATAAGTTTCTACACCATCAGTTGCTCCACCAAATGAAGCAGTCACAAAAGGTCTTCCTATTAACACTGCATCTGCTCCTAGACCTATCATTTTTAATACATCTAAGCCTGTTCTCACTCCACCATCTGCAAGTATTGTAACTTTACCTTTAACAGCATCAGCAATTTTTGGTAGAACTTCACATGTTCCTGGTGTACAATCAAGTACTCTTCCTCCATGGTTTGATACAACTATTGCATCTACCCCTGCTTCAACTGCTATTAAGGCATCTTCAACAGTCATTATTCCTTTCAATATAAATGGTAGTTTGGTAGATTTCACTAACTCTTTTATTTGTTCAACATTTTTAGGAAGTACTGGCTTTCCATGTAGTGATAAAGTTACTAGACCACAAGCATCTATATCAACTCCAACTGCAAATGCACCAGCTTCTTCGGCTAATCTTATCTTTTTTATAATATTTTCATTATCCCAAGGTTTTATAAATACAATTCCAGCTCCATTATATTTTTTAACTACATCTAAATTTTCCATTAAAAAAGCATCTACTGCTGTATCTCCAACCATTGCATAAATGCCACTATTAGCACAGCCTTCAACTACTGGCTCTATGTAATCTCTTTCATTAATTTTTCCACCCATATTTAAAGTAGTTCCTGTTACTGGAGCTGCAAATATAGGTGCACTCATTTTTTTCCCAAACATCTCTATAGATGTATCAGGGTTTGATACATCATGTATTACTCTCATATTTACTTTTACTTTTTCTAAACTCTTACTATTTTCTATAAAAGAAGAACCACTTCCTTTACCTCCCATACCAGGCACTTCACCTGCACAAGCAACCCCATTACAAACTTTACAAACTTTACAACTTCCATTTAAATTTTCTCTAGCACTTTTTAATAATTCATTATATTCCATCTTTAATCCCCCATTAATTATAGTAATTTATATCATATACATTATATTATATTTACAATATATTTTTTAAAAAACTTTTTCTATGTATAGGAGTTATCCCATACTTTTCAATAGCTTCATAGTGTTCTTTAGTTCCATATCCCTTATGAGATTTAAACCCATATTCTGGGTATACTCTATCATATTGATACATTATACTATCTCTAGTAACTTTAGCCAATATACTTGCTGCTGCTATTGATATAGATTTTGAATCTCCTTTTACAATTGGATTTTGAGCTATATCAATTCCTGGTATTGTTGCTGCATCAACCAGTAAAAAATCTGGTGCTTTTTTTAAACAATTTATAGCCTTTTTCATAGCCATATATGTAGCATTTAATATATTAAATTCATCTATTTCTTCATTATTTACTATTCCTATTCCATAATCTAATGCTTCATTTTTTATTACTTCAAAAAGTTCATCTCTCTTTGCTTCACTTAGTTTTTTAGAGTCATTTACACCTTCTATTTTTGTATCTTTTTTAAACACTACAACAGAAGCTACAACAGGTCCAGCAAGTGGTCCTCTTCCTGCTTCATCAATCCCTCCAATATATAAATAGCCTTTATTATAACCTTCATTTTCAAACATATTTATAGTTTCTAATCGTTCTTCTTCTTTTCTAATACTATCCAATTTTTTTGCTAATTTTATAGCTAAACTTTGTACAGATTTTCTTTCATCTACTCTTAATAGTTCTATATATTTCATATACTGCTCTACTTCTAAAGTTTCTATTATTTCTTTAATCTCCCTCACGCTTTTATCTTGCATACTCTTCCCTCATCTTTCATTTGTAAAAATATAAGTTAAAAATTTTGTTAATTCAGAGTTTAATTGCATCCACTATATCCACATTTTAAACATATACTGCATCCGCCTGTATGTGCAATTCCTTCACTTCCACATTCAGGGCACACAAATTTTTCATCTTCTTCAAAATTTTTATTTATTATTTCTTTGGCTTTTTCATCTTTATTATTTTTTTCTTTTTTATTATTTTTATAATATTCTTTTTTATTATCTTCTTTTTTATTATCTTCTTTTTTATTATTTTCTTTATTATTTTCTTTATTATTTTCTTCCTTTTTTTCATTTATTAAAATTCCACTCCTTTTGCATCCATCTCTAAATATTGTCACCCCTTTAAGACCAGCCTCCCATGCCTTAATATATATATTGAAAACATCTTCAACTGTAGTTTCAAAAGGTATATTTATTGTAGATGATATAGAAGCATCAATATACTTTTGCCACACTTTTTGCATGTTTATCCTTTCTTCATATCCTATATTCATAGCAGTAACAAAAAAATCTGGTAAACATTCTTCATCTGTAATCCCTTTTTTATCCATATA
Source organism: Clostridioides sp. ZZV15-6383 (assembly GCF_020657735.1). NCBI lineage: Bacteria > Bacillati > Bacillota > Clostridia > Peptostreptococcales > Peptostreptococcaceae > Clostridioides > Clostridioides sp. ZZV15-6383. The sequence continues at coordinate 2,922 of NZ_JAGWCV010000087.1, forward strand.
CTCTTTAACAATTGGAGTATATACTTTATAATAAACATCTTCATCATGTAAGCTTTCAGTTTTTCTTATATATGAAAGATTAAATATAGGTTCTATTCCACCACTAATACCTATCATTGTAGATATAGAACCTGTAGGAGGTATAGTTAAAAGTTGCGAATTTCTAAGCCCATACTTTTTAACAATTTCCTTGGTATCTTCATTTAAGTTGTCTATAAAAAACTTAGATTTAGAAATATTTTCATATTTGTACTCGCTAAATGTCCCATATTCTTTAGCAATTAGTGATGATTGCTTTACAGCTTCATTTAACATAGTTTTACCAATTAAATCACATAATTCTAAAGATTCATCAGAGCCATATCTTATTCCCATCTTTATAAGCATATCAGCTATACCCATTACACCTAAACCTATTTGTCTATATTTATGTACACTATCTCTTTGCTCCTGTAATGGATGTAGGTTTAATCCCTCATCTAAGACATCATTTAAAGCTACTACAGCTTCTCTAACACAAGATTTTAATTTATTAATATCAAATGTAGCATGTTCCCCAAATGGTTGTATTACAAACTCTGACAAGTTTATTGAACCAAGCAGACAACTTCCTCCACTTGGAAGTGGCTCTTCCGCACAAGGATTTACTCCTGAAAAGCAAAAGTCCTTATCTTCACTCATAAAATTATAGGTTCTTATTTTATCCCAGAACAATATACCTGGCTCTGCATAATCCCAGTTATTTTTTACGAATTTATTAAACAAATCATACGCATTTACTATCTTAACTATTTTTTCTCCAGTAGTTTCAACTTCAAAAGTACAATTATATAGCTTTTTTTCTTTTACAGCTTGCATAAATTCATCTGTTACTCTTACAGAAATATTTGCTTTAGTAACTTTCTCTAAATCTGTCTTTATATCTATAAACTCTTCTATCTCTGGATGATTAACGTCCATAGAAATCATAAGAGCTCCTCTTCTCCCTCTTTGACCAATCAAACCAGTTGTCATGCTGTAAAGCTCCATAAAAGAAACTGCTCCAGTCGTATGTTTTGCAGCATTATTTACTTTTGCACCTTTTGGTCTTAACTTTGAAATATCAATTCCAACTCCTCCACCATAACTAAATGTTCTAGCAAGTTTTTTTGCAGTATCAAAAATATCTTCTATACTGTCTTTTGGTGGTTCTATTACATAGCAATTTGAATATGTTACTTTCTTTCCCTCTTTCTGTAATCCTCTATTTGCTAAAATTCTTCCAGCAAATAGAAATCTTTTTTGTCTTATTAACTTTGATATTCTTGAACTATTATTTGAAATTCTCTTTATCCATTCATCAAAACTCTCACCATTATGTCTATACTTGTTCTTCCAGATTGATTTTTGTAATTCATCAAACTCCCAAGCTTTAGTTCTTATTTCAGAACGTCTTTCTCTATATAATATGTAGTGTTTTGCTATATCTTTTCTATTTGATTCCATAAGTAATACTTCAACTATATCTTGTATTTCTTCTACGGATAAGCACTTTTCCATAGAATTATAGTCATTAGCTATTTTTCTTGATATATCATATGCTAAATCTCTATCCACTCCACCTTCACTATTTATACTAGCCTTATAGACAGCATCTTCAATCTTACTTTTACTAAAAAGCTCTTTTGTACCATCTCTTTTTATTATGTACTTCATTTTTAGACCTCCAATAAATTAGTATTAAATTAATACACCTATTAACTATAACTCTAAACAAACTTTTTTATATGCTTGTATATTTTCATATTAATTATCTAGCATAATATATATTATACTATTTTATATTAAATATAACACTCCTTATAGTTTTCTAAACTTGTAAAATACAGTCTTAAAAAACTCTAAAATAATATAAAAAAGTATATAAAAGTCCAATTATACTTTTATATACTTTATATTTTTTACATTTTATTATTTTAACTTTTATTAATTAATAAGTACTTAAATAATAAATTCTTTATTTTTTCTTTACAGATATATATGTTGATACTTTACATTAATTTCAAATCTACAATAGTTTAATAATATTTTCAAATATAAAAAGGAATTGCCTATTTAATTTAAAGGCAATTCCATAATTATCAATTATTCTTTATTATGCAGTTTTACTGCTTTTAGATGGAATAAAGTTTCCTATTATTCCTGCTATTACAACTGGAACTATCCAGTTAAATCCTAATGAAGCAAATGGTAAGCTATCAACTAGAGGAATATTTACACCAAAGCTTTTTGCAACTGTTAATACGCTTACTAACAATGCCATATATGCAGCACATTTGAACACGTTGTCATTTCTAATTTTATCACTAAATAATGCTAGTATAACTAGAGTTATAGTTGCTGGATATACCATGCTCAATATAGGAGAAGAGAATTTTATTATTGTACTTACTCCAAAGTTTGATATAATTGCACTAAATACACAAACTACTATAACTATATGTTCATATTTTAATTTTCCATTTGTAAGTGTTGAGAAATATTGACCTGCTGCTGAAGAAAGTCCTATAGCTGTTGTTAAACATGCTAATGCAACTATAATAGCCAATAAGATTTTACCTGTGTTTCCAAGTAAAGCTGCTGTTATTGCAACTATTAAAGCTGTTTGTTGAACATCTTGTCCATATTGTTGAGATACAGTTGCTCCAAGATAACATAATCCACCATAAACTAGTGCCATACCTATTACTGCGATTACACCTGCACTTACTGTAGCTTTCATCTTTTCTTTTTCACCTGTATAACCTTTAGCTATTACTGACATGATTATAATTGATGCAAATACACTAGCTGCTAATGCATCCATTGTCTGATAACCTTGAGTTATACCTTCTGCAAATACATTTTGTATTAAAGAACTGTCTCTTATTTCTCCTAATGGAGATATGATACCTTTAACTATTAATACTGCTAAAGCTATAAGTAAAGCTGGAGTTAAGATTGACCCAACTATATCTACAACTTTTGATGGTCTTATTGTTAAAACCAATACTAGAGCAAAGAATACTATAGAAAATATTACCGGGCTTATTCCAGAACCTATTGTAGGTAATATACCCATTTCATAAGTTGTTGCTGCTGTTCTAGGTATTGCTAAAAGTGGCCCTATACAGATTACCATTGCACATCCTAATGTAATACTTAATCCTTTGCCTGCTCTTGCGAACATTTTCGATGTGTCTCCATTAAACTTAGTTGCTGCTATAACTGCTAATAATGCCAAACCACCATCTGCAAAAAGGAATCCTATGAAAGCTACTAGCCAGCTACTTCCAGATAAAACTCCTAGATATGGAGGGAATATTAAGTTCCCAGCACCAAAAAACATTGCAAATAGTGCAAATCCAATTACAATTACATCTTTAAAATTGATTTGTTTTTCACCCATTTAAAGCACCCCCATTTGATTTTACTACTTCTTACCTTATTACTACATTTTACTAAAAAATAAGTCCAATCTCTTCTTAAATGAAAACCTTTTGACGAGATTTTATTTAATTATACATTTTTGACTTAAATTTGTCAATTATGTTTCATAATTTATAAAATCTTCACAATATTTAATACAACTTTCTTAATTAAACAAAATCAACCTATATACTTTAAACATAGTTGGTTTTTTATTTTTTCTCTAATTTTTCTTGATAAAATTAACTATTACGAATAATAAAAATATTAAGACTTTTTAAATTATTCACATTATTACCAACTTGTATTGCTTTATGTACTGTATATATCACTCTCCTTTTTACATTCATATAATCTTTTTAATTCAATTTAAATTTTAAATATTTTGTGTTCATTATATAATCTGAAAAAAAAGCAGTCAATATCATTTTTAATTTTTTAAATTTTCAAAATTATGATTCTTAAAAAATCGTTTTCCTTTTGTCACAACTCCCCTTTACGTTAATTCTTGTAGTATTTTGTATTTATTTTGCTAAATTAACTGTTAAATTTACTTAATCATAATTCTACTACCGTAGATTTATGACTTGTTTTTCAGTCCTGAAATCGTTTTTTCTGAAAATTCCTTATTATGATTTATCAACTTATTTTTCTTCATAGCAATTATTTTTTAACTTCCAACTTACTTAAACTTTGCAGTTGCTAGTATTCACGTTTACATACTTATATGTCACAATTAACTAAAAATTCTTAATATATATGTCTAGGGAAACAATTTAATCATTTAATTAATTCATTTCTATAGCCATATGTCTTAAATTTTATTTTATTATTTTATTATTGTCATAATTTTATTTATATGATATTTTTGTAAAAATCATCTAATATACATACTTAAACCTATAAAATTCTTTTTTTAATATCTATTATTGTTAAAAAATAAACTATATATTTTTTTGATATTTTCTTATATTTTTCCTATATCAAATACAAATAATTAATATAGAATCTAAAAATAAAAAGAGTTATTTATATAAATAATTTCATTTATTATAAATAACTCCTTTATTTACAAGCTATTATATTTTAATTTAAAGCTTAATTTGTTCCAAGTGTGTTAGATTGACTCTTTGATGGTATAAAATTACCAATTATTCCAGCTATTATAACCGGAACCACCCAGTTAAATCCTAATGAATGAAGAGGTAAAGAATTTACTACTGGAACCTGTACTCCATAACTAGATATAACTGTTAGTATACTTACAAGCAATGACATATATACTGCTCCTTTGTACACATTATCATTCTTAATTTTTTCATTGAAGAAAGCTAAAATTATTAAAACAATTGATGGTGGATAAACTATACTTAGTATAGGAGATGCTATCTTTATTATAGTTCCAACACCAAAAGATGCTACCACTGCACTGAATACAGATACAGCTAATACTATTCTTTCATAACTTAACTTACCTTTTGTAAGTCTAGAGAAATATTGACCTGTTGCAGATGTAAGACCTATAGATGTAGTTAAACATGCTAATGATACTACTACTGCTAAAATCGCTTTCCCAATATTTCCAAGCAAGCCTTGTGTTATATTTACTATTACTTGTGACTGTACTGCATCTGTTCCATACATTGTTGATACAGTTGCTCCAAGGAAGCATAATCCTCCATAAACTAGGGCTAATCCACCACAAGCAAGAACACCTGATTTACCAATCATTTTTAACTTATCACTAATAGTAGAATATCCTTTTTCATTTAAAGATACAATTAGTACTGATGCAAGTGCTATTGCTGCAAAGGCATCCATTGTCTGATATCCTTGACCAATACCTTCTGCAAATACATTAGGTATCATAGGCTTATCTATTATCTCTCCAAGAGGTGATACAATACCTTTTATAATTATAAATGCTAAAGCTATTAGAAGAGCTGGAGTTAAAAATTGCCCAACTATATCTACGACTTTAGAAGGTTTTATTGTTAATACATATGAAATCGCAAAAAAAAGTATACAGAATAATAACACTGGAATTGAAGTCCCAAATAAAGGCATTACACCCATTTCATATGTTGTTGCACCTGTTCTTGGTATAGCTAAGAATGGTCCTATACATAAAATATCTGCACAACCTATAAGAATCCCTAATTTCATACCACATCTTTTAAACATTTCAACTACATTTCCATCAAATTTAGCTGTAGCCATTACTGCTAGAAGTGCCAAACCAGCATCGGCAAATGTAAATCCTAAGAAGGCAATTAACCACTCTGGACCTGTAATTATTCCCAAGTATGGTGGAAATATTAAGTTACCTGCTCCAAAGAACATTGCAAATAACGCAAATCCAAATACTATAACATCCTTGGTCTTACCCATTATAAACTCCCCCTTTTTAACATTATTAAATTAATAAAACGTCTCAATTGTTTACGCTTGCATAAATAAATTAAATAAAACAATAAGAACTTATTATTAAATTAATAAAATTAAATAAATTAAATTTTTAATATATTGTATTGATTTGTGCTTATTATATAT
>NZ_JAGWCV010000088.1:0-8081 GCF_020657735.1 Clostridioides sp. ZZV15-6383
ATACCTGCCTATCTTTATTATTAAACATTTGTAAAAAATAATAATAAAAAATACTTTCTTTTTATTAAAATGTTTAAGAAAGTATTTTTTATTTTTTTTATCCATTAATAATATAAAAACTAGGTATATGTTTATCTCAAACAAACTTATACCTAGTTCAAATCCTAAAAATATTTTTAATAGTATCTATTAATTATTTATTATTCTATTTTATTTATTTTTGTTCATTACTTTGCAGTAGCTAATCCAATTATTTTTTCTGCAAATTGTGATGGAACTTCTCCATATCTCTCTAATTCCATTTCAAAGTATCCTCTACCTTGTGTCATTGCTCTTAAATCTATTGCATATTTAAACGTCTCTGCCTGTGGAGCTTCTGCAAATATTATTTGTTTACCTTTGTTATCTGGCTCCATTCCAAATATTTTTCCTCTTCTCTTATTTATATCACCCATAACATCTCCCATATATTCTTCTGGAACAGTTATCTTAAGCTTCATTATAGGTTCTAGTAGTATTGGATGTGCTTCTTCCATACCTTTTTTAAAGGCGGCACTTGCTGCCATCTTAAAAGCCATTTCAGAAGAGTCTACGTCATGGTATGAACCATCATAAAGTGTAGCTTTTATATTTGTAACAGGATAACCTGCTAATATACCTTTTTGCATAGAATCCTTTAGACCTTTTTCAACTGCTGGTATATATTGTTTTGGTACAGACCCACCAAATATTTCTTCTGTAAATTCAAAATCAGACTCACATCTTTCAAATCTTATTTTTACATCTCCATATTGACCATGACCACCTGATTGTTTTTTATGTTTTCCTTGCACATCAGCAGTTCCTTTTATAGTTTCTCTATAAGGAACTTTAAGGTCATTTAATTCAACATCAACACCAAATTTATCTTTCATTTTATTTTTAATTGTTTTTATATGAAGTTCTCCTTGACCTCCTAAAAGGGCTTGTTTTGTTTCTGTATTTCTATACCAATGTAAAGTAGGGTCTTCTTCTATTAGTTTATTTAATACAGATGCTACTTTTTCTTCATCACCTTTATTCTTAGGAGTTACTGCATAATAGATTTGTGGTTTAGGGAAATCTATATTTTCCAAAGCTTCTGCATCTTTATCTGTAGATATAGTATCTCCTGTTTTTAGAGAATTAACTTTAGTTACAACTACTATATCACCAGCTTTAGCCTTTTCTACTTCTACTAGTTCACTATTTCTCAATGTATATATATTAGCTATTTTTTCTTTTACATTTTTATTTATATTAAAGACCTCTTTATCTTTAGAAAGTACACCTTCAGTAATTTTTATATATGACATCTTGCCAACAAATGGGTCAACCATAGTCTTAAAGACTAATCCTCTAAATGGTTTGCTTTCTTCTATAAAAATAGGTTCTAGATAATTTGATATAGTATCTAATATCTCTTTTGTTCCGATATTATTTATAGTTGAACCACAAATTACAGGTATAATGTCACCTCTTTGTATACCTATGACAATACCTTTTTGTATCTCTTCTGTAGTTAATTCTTCACCATTAAAATATTTATCTAGTATCTGGTCATCTGTTTCTGCTATAAGCTCCATTAATGCTTCTTTAACACTCATAGCTTGTTCCTTGAATTCACCTTCTAAATCATCTATGTTTTCAAATACATTATGTAACTTTACAAAGTTTTTATCTTTGTATATAGGGCTTATCATAGGAACTATCTTATTATTATATTTTTCTCTTAACATTGCTATTGCATCTTTATATCTTGCTTTTTCGTTATCTATTTTATTTATAAACATTATCTTAGGAATACTCTCAGTTAGCTCTAATGATTTCTCTGTACCAACTTGAATAGGTGCTGTTGCATCTATTACTATTATTGCTGCATCACTTGCTCTAAGAGATGATACAACGTCTCCACTAAAGTCAAAATATCCTGGGGTATCCAATAAGTTAAACTTATAATCATTGTACTCTATAGGTATTAATCCCATGCTATAAGTCATATTTACCTTGTCTGTTAATTTAGGTATCTTATTAGTGTTTGCTGTGTAAGCTATAGTTTCGATTAGATTTGTTTTTCCACATCCGCTATGTCCTAATACCGCTACATTTCTCAACATTTTACTATCATAAACCTTCATATAAGCACCCACCTTTTAAATTTATGTATTTTCTCTTAGCTGTTATTTCCTAAGAAATATTATGGAAAATATTTATTATTTTTAGAATTTTTAGATAACATTTTCCTTACTAGCTTTATTTCTACATATGGATGTAATTTTCCTCTTTTTTTTTAATAAATATTTAATTTAAATAAATAAAAACACTCTGAAACATTTTTTATTAAACATTTCAGAGTGTTTTTTTAATTATCTTAATTCAATTATTTCATTATCATTAATAATTGTTTATCTTCAACCATATCATCTTCTTTTACTTTGATTGACTTAATTACTCCATCAGTCTTAGCAACTATTATAGTTTCCATCTTCATAGCTTCTATAACTATTAATGGTTGATTTGCTTTTACTTCATCTTCTTCTTTAACCATTATTTTTATAACTTTACCTGGTATACTTGCTCCAATTTGAAGAGGATCATTCATATCAGCTTTTTCAACATTATTAATTTTTCCAGAGAAATTCTTATCTTTTATTTCTACTTCTCTAACCATTCCATTTAGCTCAAATCCTATAGTTCTAAATCCATTTTCCTTAACTTCACCGATTTCAACTAATCTTATTGTTAATACCTTACCTTCTTCTATTTCTACTTCACATTCTTCATTTTTATTCAATCCATAGAAGAATACATCACTTTCAAGTTTGGATATATCATTATAGTGTTGTAAATGTTTGATATAATCTTCATATACTTTTGGATATAAAGCGTAACTTATAACATTTCTTATATTAGCATTTATATCATATTTTTCATTTAAATATTTAGCTATTTCATCAAAATCTTCTGCTGGTAATAATGAACCTGGTCTTACTGTAATAGCTTCTTCACCTTTTAAAACCACCTCTTGTAAATCTTTTGGTATTCCACCTTCTGGTTGACCAATCATACCTTTACAGTAGTCAACAACAGAATCTGGGAATGATAAGTTTTTACCTTCTTCGATTATATTGTCTTTATCTAATTTATTTTTAGTCATAAAGATAGCTAAATCTCCTACTACTTTTGAAGATGGAGTTACTTTTATTATGTCTCCTACTACTTCATTAGCTTCTTTATATTTTTCTTTAACTTCATCAAATCTATTAACTAATCCTAAACTATCAGCTTGAGGTTTTAAGTTTGTGTATTGACCTCCTGGTATTTCAAAATTGTATATTTCTGCGCAAGAGTTAGTTAAATCACTTTCAAATTTATTATAAACTTTTCTTAAATCCTTATAATATTTTCCTAACTCATCATATCCAAATAAATCTATACCTGTATCTCTTTCTGTATTTTTAAGAGCCTCTACAATAGCATTAAGTGATGGTTGACTTGTAAGTCCTGCCATAGATTCTAATGCAGCATCAATTATGTCTACACCAGCTTCTGATGCCATTAAACAAGTTGCTACACCATTTCCACTAGTATCATGAGTGTGTAAATGTATTGGTGCTTTTACATTTTTCTTTAACTCTTTAACTAATGTATAAGCTGAGTATGGCTTAAGAAGACCTGACATATCTTTTATTGCTATTATATCTGCTCCTAAGCTTTCTAGTTCTTGTGCCATCTTAATATAATATTCTAGATTATATTTAGTTTTAGTCTTATCTAGTATATCACCTGTATAACACATAGTTGCTTCAACAATTTTTCCAGTTTCTAAAGCTGTATTGATAGATGGTTTCATATTTTCAACCCAGTTTAATGAGTCAAATATTCTAAATACATCTATACCTTGTCTAGCAGATTCTTTTGTAAATTCTTCTATTACATTATCTGGATAGTTTTTATATCCAACTCCATTTGATGCTCTAAGCAACATTTGGAACATTATACTTGGTATTTCTTCTCTTAGCTTTTGTAATCTACGCCAAGGTGATTCTTTTAAAAATCTATACGCAACATCATAAGTAGCTCCCCCCCACATTTCAAGTGAGAATAAATCTTTTTGATATTTTTCTGTTGGTTTAGCAGCTTTTAATAGGTCATATGTTCTTATTCTTGTTGCTAATAATGATTGATGTGCATCTCTCATTGTTGTATCTGTTAATAATAACTTTTTATCATTTTTTATCTTTTCTATATATGCAGATTTACCTAATTTATCAAAAAGTACCTTACTTCCTTCAGACTTTGAACCTTCTTTATCCATTCTTGGATCATGTAATGCATCAAATAACGGTTTCTCTTTGCAAGCATTATCATTTACAATTACATCACCTATGAATTGAAGTAATTTTGTTCCTCTATCTTTACTTTCTGTTATTTCAAATAAATCTGGATTTTCATCTATAAATTTAGTACTACATTTACCATTTGAGAATATAGGATTATTTAAAACATTAACTAAGAATCCTACATTAGTTTTAACACCTCTAACTCTAAGTTCTTTTATAGATCTTATAGTTTTATTTATTGCTCCTTGGAATGTTCTATCCCAAGATATTGTCTTAACTAATAAGCTATCATAGTGAGGACTTATGTTTGCTCCTGTAAATCCATTTCCTCCATCTAGTCTTATACCAAATCCTGAACCAGTTCTATAAACTTGAATTTTACCTGTATCAGGCATGAATTTATTCTTAGGATCTTCTGTAGTTATTCTACATTGGATAGAATATCCTCTTATTTCTACATCATCTTGTGATTTTATATTAATTTCTTCACTATCTAAGCTGTACCCTTGGGCTATTAATATCTGGCTTTGAACTATATCTATACCTGTAACCATCTCTGTTACAGTATGTTCAACCTGTACTCTTGTGTTCATCTCTATAAAATAATGTCCACCATTTGCATCTACTAAGAATTCTAATGTTCCTGCATTAGAATAACCCACATGCTTTGATAACTTAACTGCGTCTTCACATATTTCTTTTCTTACTTTATCATCTAGTGAAAAAGCTGGTGCATATTCTATTATTTTTTGATGTCTTCTTTGAACAGAGCAGTCTCTTTCATATAAGTGAACTATATTTCCATAGTTATCTCCTAATATTTGAACTTCTATATGTTTTGGATCAGCTATATATTTTTCTATAAATATAATATCTTCTCCAAAAGCTTTTCTTGATTCACTACAAGCAGTTTCATATTCAAGCTCTAAGTCTTCTTCGCAGTGTACAATTCTCATCCCTCTACCGCCACCACCATTAGATGCTTTTATCATAACAGGATAGCCTATTTTGTTTGCAACTTCTTTTGCTTCCTCAGTACTTCTTATTGCTTTTTCTACTCCTGGTATAGTTTGAACATTAACTTCTTTTGCGATTTTTTTAGAGTTTATCTTATCTCCCATCATATTCATTACTTTAGATGATGGTCCGATAAAGGTAATTCCATTCTCTTCACATTTACGAGCAAATTCTGCATTTTCTGCTAGAAAACCATATCCTGGATGTATAGCATCTACTTTTTTTCTCTTTGCTAGGTCTATTATTCCATCCATGTCTAGATATGCATCTATTGGACCTTTGCCTTCTCCTATTAAATATGATTCATCTGCTTTTGTTCTGAATAATCCATATTTATCTTCTTTACTATATATACCAACACTTTTTATTCCCAATTCTGAACAGGCTCTAAATATTCTTATAGCTATTTCGCCTCTATTAGCTACTAGTATTTTATTAAACTTTTTAAGCATACTCTATTCTTCTCCTTTATTGTTAGTGTAATATTAAAGATTATAGACTAAAATACTTTATTTTTGAAGATGTTTAAGCAAGTTCCTTAATTAATAAGATAAATTTATAAATATAAGTAATTTTTAGACTGTGTAAACTCAATTTACCTCACTAAAATTAAGGCATTTTTTATGGAATTTCAGAAGAATTTATGTGAAAATTTTTACAATTGACTTGATTTTATACTATTTTTTCCTATGTTTACATAATTATTTTCATCTTCCCGTAAGATTTTATATGTTTTTTTAATATCGTTCATACTTGTTTATACTTAATCTATTTGTCTAGATAGTCTCTTTACTACATCAGAAAGTTTTAAATGACCTAAATCTGCATATGCTACAGCTAGTATTATTTTTATAACTCTATCTACCTCATCTAATTTATATGCTCTAGCATTTATTATTGTGTATTTTGGCATAAGTTCTTCTAAACCTGATGCAAGTTCATCAGATAAAGTCATATATTCATCAAATTTCTCTTCATCAGATAAACTGACAGAATCATATTGCTCACTTATAAGAGCATCTAAGTAATTTAAATCTATACTTAATTGATATGCTATTACATCTTCTCTTTTTGTACTTTTACTTAAGTCCTTTTCAACTTTAAATTTACTATTTTTATCTATAGTTGTCTTAAGTTCTTCACTATCAACTATTTCATTTCCTATTATTATATACAAGTTTCTTACCTCCTAAATATAAAAACTTTTTCAAGCAAAAATAAAACCTCTAGTAAAATTACTAGAGGTTTGCACTGGTGGGATTAACAGGGCTCGAACCTGTGACCCCCTGCTTGTAAGGCAGGTGCTCTCCCAGCTGAGCTATAATCCCTCGATATTTATATGGTGCGCCCAAAGGGACTCGAACCCCTAACCTTCTGATTCGTAGTCAGACACTCTATCCAGTTGAGCTATGAGCGCATTTTATTGGAGGCGACACCCAGATTCGAACTGGGGATCAAGGAGTTGCAGTCCACTGCCTTACCACTTGGCTATGTCGCCGCCTTTTTGGTGATCTATCCGCGACTCGAACGCGGGACACCCTGATTAAAAGTCAGGTGCTCTACCGACTGAGCTAATAGACCATATAAGTTGGGGTGGATAATGAGAGTCGAACTCACGACCTCCAGAGCCACAATCTGGCGCTCTAACCAACTGAGCTATACCCACCATATATTAAAATTTAATGTGGTGGGCCATCAGGGACTCGAACCCCAGACCTACCGGTTATGAGCCGGGCGCTCTAACCAACTGAGCTAATGGCCCACATTAAATTTTAGTAGCGGTAATAGGAGTCGAACCTATGACCTTTCGGGTATGAACCGAACGCTCTAGCCAACTAAGCTATACCGCCATATTCTGGTGCCCAGAGGCGGAATCGAACCACCGACACGGGGATTTTCAGTCCCCTGCTCTACCGACTGAGCTATCTGGGCATTTGGCGGAGAGGGTGGGATTCGAACCCACGGCCCCTTTCGAAGTCACTGGTTTTCAAGACCAGCTCCTTAAACCACTCGGACACCTCTCCATTGGTGATCTATCCGCGACTCGAACGCGGGACACCCTGATTAAAAGTCAGGTGCTCTACCGACTGAGCTAATAGACCATACTTTTATTTGGCTGGGGATGCAGGACTCGAACCTACGCATACATGAGTCAAAGTCATGTGCCTTACCGACTTGGCTAATCCCCAATATATGTGGTGAGCGCACAGGGATTCGAACCCCGGACACACGCCTTAGAAGGGCGTTGCTCTATCCAGCTGAGCTATGCACCCACAATTTATATATGTATAAATTCAATAAAAATGGTGCGGATGAAGGGAGTCGAACCCCCACGCCAATGGCGCTAGATCCTAAGTCTAGTGCGTCTGCCAATTCCGCCACATCCGCGCATGTTTTGGTGGAGGATGGTGGATTCGAACCACCGAAGTCGATGACAACAGATTTACAGTCTGCCCCCTTTGGCCGCTCGGGAAATCCTCCGTATTAATTTTACATGGAGCTGGTGATAGGAATCGAACCTACAACCTGCTGATTACAAGTCAGCTGCTCTACCGTTGAGCCACACCAGCATTTTATTTTGGCGACCTGGAAGGGGTTCGAACCCTCGACCTCCAGCGTGACAGGCTGGCATTCTAACCAACTGAACTACCAGGCCGCAAATGGTGGGACCAACAGGGCTCGAACCTGTGACCCCCTGCTTGT
>NZ_JAGWCV010000089.1:0-7622 GCF_020657735.1 Clostridioides sp. ZZV15-6383
GTTGTAATGAAACTCACGATAGAGATATAAATGCAAGTATAAATATACTAAAAGAAGGATTAAGACTATTAACAGTTAAAAATAGATAACATATGTAAGAACCGTAGGAACTACGGGGATAGCCTGTGGAGAATTAGTAAGACATATTTTAGTATGCAAAATTCTATGAAGCAGGAACCCTGTGACTTTAGTCATGGGAGGTTCAGAATGGCAATTCCATATTTTAGTGTAGGATTTATACCAGATGAAGCTATAAAATTTATGTCAGTAACTCCAAATTGGATTATGATGAGTCAACAAATTGTTAGATATAACGTACCAAGTGTCTTGATAGGCTTCTCTATAGCAATCTCAATTATATTAATGGTATTATTAACTAAAATAACATATAAAAATTTTACATCAAGTAAAAAATTTTAACTAAAAATAATAGTGATTTTATTTATATCTTAGTTTAGTTTAAAATAAGATATATGAATTTTAGATAAAATATATGCTAATATATAGGTAAATTGTCATAGGAGGTTGTTTATGGAAAATAGTATTTTGATAATAGATGATGAGGTAGAAATATTAAAGCTTTTGGAAACTGTCTTAAAAAAAGAAGGTCTTAATAACATATATACGGCAAAAACTAGAAAAGAAGGATTAGAAGTATTTAAAAATATTAATCCTGATTTAATTATATTGGATATTATGTTACCAGATGGTGAAGGTTATGATATTTGCAAAGAAATAAGAAAAATCTCTAATTCTCCAATAATGTTTTTATCAGCTAAAACTGAAGAATTAGACAAATTACTTGGACTAGCGATTGGAGGAGATGATTATGTCACAAAACCTTTTAGCCCTAAGGAAGTAGCTTTTAGGGTTAAAGCTCATTTGAGAAGGTTGAGTTACTTTAACGAGGTTCAAAATGAAAGTACAGATTTAGATAATAATAAAGAAAAAATTATATCATTTGGTCCATATAAATTAAATGAAAGTAGGGCAGAACTTATAAAAGATGGAAATCCTATAGGATTATCTGCAAAGGAACTAAAAATATTATCTTTATTTGCAAACAATCAAAATCAAATTATAAGTAAAGAAAGACTATGGGATAAAGTATGGGGAGAAGATTATGTTGGATTTGACAATACTATAATGGTTCATATAAGAAAAATTAGGGAAAAACTAGAGGATAATCCTTCAAAACCTGAATATATTCTGACAATAAAAGGTCTTGGATATAAATTAGCAGTAAAGGAAGATTAGAACATGAAATGGAAGATTACCAGAAACTTTATACTTACAATCGTATTTGTAGTTATATCAGTAGTCATTATAAATATAATGTCTATATTGTATGTGATTTCAAATGATAATTTTTTTAAAGTTGTAGATTCTAAAAATAATCCTGAAGAATTTGTACGTTCTTTTGAAAAAGAGTTATACGAAAAAGATGAGCAACTTAAACTATCCAAAATTGGGATTGATAAATTAGAAAAATCAAATTCTTGGCTACAGGTTTTAAATGATTCAGGAGAAGAAGTGTATGGAATAAATGTACCAAAGGATGCTCCAAAAAAATATACACCATTTCAAATGGTCAATAATTACAAGTATATAGAAACAGAGTATGTTAATTTTGTCTTAGAAAAATATTTAAACAAAAAACATCTAAACATAATAATTAGTATACCTAGTAGAGATATATCAAGAATAATTTTAACTTATTCAAAAAATAATATTAAAGAAACTTTAAATAAAATTATCATTATAACGTTGGTAATTGATGGTGTGGCTGCTTTAGGTGTAGGATACTTATTTAGTAGAAAACTTACAAAACCAATATCAAGTGTACTATGGAGTATTGAGACTATGGCTAATGGAAATTATAGCTTATATATTAAGGATAGAGGTATATATGAAGAAGTTTTTAAAAATATAAACATGTTAGCTGATACTTTAAGAATAAATGAAGATGAGAGAAAAGAAAATGAAGAATTGAGAGAGGAATGGCTGACAAATATAACACACGATATAAAAACACCTCTAGCATCTATACAAGGGTATGCAGAAATAATCAATGACAAAGATTATGAGATTGCAGAAGATGAGTTACAAGAGTATACAGAAATTATATATAATAAGTCTAAGTATATAAAAGATTTGGTTGATGATTTAAATTTATCTACCCGATTAAAAAATAATACTATAGCTTTGAACAAGAAAAAAATAAATTTAGTCAGTTTAGTTAGAAATATAATAGTGGATATTTTAAATGACAATAGATATAGAAATAGGAATATTGAGTTTGAAAGTGATGAAGATTTAATTGAAGTAAGCGTAGATTCAATCTTATTTAGAAGAGCTATAACCAATTTTATATTTAATTCAATAGTTCACAATAACGAGGAAACTTTGATAAAGGTAGAAATTGCAAAAAAAGATAATATAGAAATTATAATAAAAGATAGTGGGGTTGGAATAAGTAAAAGTGATTTGAAACATATTTTTGAAAGATACTATAGAGGTACTAATACAGGAGAGTTGCATAAAGGTTCAGGTCTTGGGATGGCTATTTCTAAAGAAATAATAGAGATTCATAAAGGGAAGATTTATGTAAGTAGTAAAGTTGGAGTAGGAACAGAAATTATCATAGAAATAAATCAAAATTAGGAGATAGGATATGGATTTTTTTAAAAAAGGGATAAGTGGGTTTACTATTAAGATACTAGCATTAATATTTATGACATTTGACCATATAGCAGCATTCATTCCACAAACAATGCAAATACCAATTTGGTTTCATTGGATAGGTAGAATATCAGCACCACTGTTTATATTTATGGCAGTTGAAGGATTTTGTTATACTAGTAACAGAAAAAAATATATAAGTAGATTGTATTTGTGGTCTGTTATTATGGCGATAGGAAATCAAATAATTAATAATGTATTTCCACATCCAGAAGGAGCTATAATTATAAATAATATTTTTTCAACATTATTTTTAATAGCAATTTATTTACAAGCAATAGAGTTTATAAAGAAATTTAGAAAAGAAAAAGAAGAAAAATATCTTATTATAGGATTATTGATGATAATTATTCCTGTAATTTTAGGAATATTTACAGTAATTTTACTTTTTAAAGCTGCTAATAAGGTTATTACTTTCTTTATGATTTTGGTACCAGTACCATTTTTAGTAGAAGGTGGGCCAATTTGGATTATACTGGGGATTATTTTTTATTTGTGTAGAGGCAAAAAATTTAGTTTAAGTATTTATTATGTTTTAATGTGTATATTTATATTTGTAGCAATGGCAAATGGGGATTATAGTTTAAAAAATTCTATTTTACAAAATTACCAATGGATGATGGTTGCTTCTCTACCTTTAATGTTACTTTACAATGGAGAGAAGGGGAAGAGCTTAAAATATTTTTTTTATTTATACTATCCAATCCATATATATATATTGTATATCTTAGGAATATACTTAATAAATGGGCTTTCAATTGCAAGTACTATTTAATGTATTTAAACAACTTAGAAAGTAGCATTGTAATTTATTTATAAGTATATGATAGAGTGTGTGGTTTGGTTATTAGTGGAATGATAAAACAGAGGTTTAATATAAAAATTTAATACCTCTGTTTTGTTGTTTTTCATCTTAATATATGATTATTTTATTTATAAATTAATACTTTTATTTAACTAATTCTATATTATTTTTGTTATTTATTTTATAAAATTAGTCATAATTTTCTCTTCATATTGTGGTTCTTTAATTCCAGCTTCTTTACCAGCTGAGATACACTTAAGAAGCCATGCCATATTTTCTCCTAGAGTTCGCATAGTTTGTAATCCTTCTTCATCCTTCATAACATCCTCTGGCGTAAATCCATGTACTTGGTTCCAATACTGTGATGACACAATAGGCATGTTGCTAATTGAAAAATATTTATTTAGTTGGTCAAATGTTGCACTAGCACCACCACGTCTACAGGATACAATTGAAGCACCAAGTTTTGTAGCCATGCGACTTCCAGCTATGAAAAACAGACGGTCAAGAAATGAAGTTAGTTGACCACTTGCACTGGAAAAATAAACAGGAGAACCAACAATAATACCATCAATGTTATCAAGCTCTTCAACCAATTCATTAACTTTATCATTCCAAATACATTTTCCAGTTTCAAAACAGGATGAGCAACTAGTACATCCTGGTATTGCTTTTTTGCCTAAATACAATATTTCTGTTTCAATATCGTGTTTATTCAATACTTTAGTAATCTCATTTAATGCTGTATAAGTACATCCATATTGGTTTGGGCTACCGTTTATCAATAAAACTTTCATTATAAATTTCCTCCAGTAAACTTTATTTAATAGACTTTCTAAGAGATATTTCTTTTTTAAAGCAGGATTTCCATTAGTATCACCAATTTATATTACACAATTAGCTAAAACTTTACCTAGATGCTTTCCACCATCAAAGCATGTTTTTTTACTATATAAAATACCTCCTATTATCAAATTGACTTTCAATTATTCTTACACTATAATTTTATTATAAATTATTCTAAAAACAAGTACGCACATTTTTGTTCAATACTAACCAAAAGGAGAGTGTAATATATGGGTATAGATTGTATCTCAAATACAGATTTAAGTGAAACGGGATTTAGTTATACACTTTCACTGATTAGTGGCAAATATAAAATGATAATTCTTTACTGTCTTGTAGAATTTGAGGTTGTAAGATATAATGCATTAAAGCGTTATATAAATACTATTTCCTATAAAACTTTGAGTTTATCTTTAAAAGAATTAGAAGCAGATAACTTGATTATTCGTACTGAATATCCTCAAATACCTCCTAAGGTAGAATATAGTTTATCAGAAAGGGGAAAATCTCTGATTCCAATTTTAGATGCAATGTGTGAGTGGGGAGAGAAGAATAGACCTTAACTTTGTATCTGTACATATAATAAAAAGACTGTGAGTAAAATCGTTTAAATGATTTATTCACAGTCTATATTTAAATAGTTCTTATTTGTAACTTATAAAAATACTTAAAAAATTATTATGAAATTTCACCACCAATTTCCTTTATATCTTCTTTGTATATAATACAAGCTTCTATAGCCAATTCTAAACCTTTGACTATTTCTTCTAAAGACATAAATGGTGTATTCTTTTTATTTATTATTTGTGAAGTCATATATGGGATGTGTATAAATCCCCCCTTTATATTAGGATATTTCTTGTCTATCATATAAAGAATTCCATACATTACGTGATTACAAACAAATGTACCCGCAGTGTTTGAAACACTAGCTGGAATTTTATTTTCATTCATATGTTTTACCATGGCTTTTACAGGTAATTTTGAAAAATATGCAGGTTCACCATCTTCTTTTATAACAGTATCTATAACCTGATTACCTTCATTATCTTTTATTCTAAAATCATCTATATTTATAGCAACTCTCTCAGGTGTAATATGAAATCTACCTCCAGCTTGTCCAACTGATATTACTATATCTGGATTGTGTTCTTGAATAGCTTTATCTATAGCTTCAACCGATTTTGTCCTAACTGTTGGTATAGTTATTTTTATAATTTCTGCACTATTTATATTATCATTGACCCTTTCAACTGCTTCTTGTGCTGGGTTTATTGGTTCTCCACCAAATGGGTCAAATCCTGTTAACAAAATTTTCATTATTTTACCTCCTAATTATATTAAAATCCTAAAAAGTACATTACTAATATATGGGCTATAATTAATACCAAAGCAACTGGGGTTTGATACTTTATAACAATATAATCATTTTTACATTCTAGTAAGGCTGCTGGAACGATGTTAAAATTAGCAGCCATTGGAGTAAGTAAAGTTCCACAGTATCCTGCTGTTAATGCTCCAATTATAGCAGGATTTCCACCTTGTGACAATACAAAAGGAATTCCAATTCCTGCCGTTATGACTGAAAATGCAGCAAATGCATTTCCCATTATCATGGTAAATATAACCATCCCTAATACATACGCTATAACGCCAAATAATCTATTATCAGCAGGAACTACTCCAGATATCATGTTTGAAATAACTTCACCAACTCCAGCCTGAGTAAATAAAGCTCCTAATGCAACTAGAAGTTGTGGTAGCATACTAGCAGGTCCCATTTGTTGAAGTAATCTTGAACCATCTTGAACTGATGTAGCAGGTTTTGATTTGGTTATTATAAGAGCTGATATTAATGCAATTATTGAACCTACACCTATTGCAAACTGTGAAGAATTATCAAAATTAGAAAGGCTCATAGCTACAATTACCGCAGCAAATGCTAATATTAATGATGGTATAAATATTTTGTTTTTAAGTTTATCTGCATGTTCTTTTCCAAAATTCTCATCTGGTTCTTCATACTTTGCAAATACAACTTGTTTAGAAAGTGTCAATAAACTAGATAATATTAGTATTATTCCGATTATATTAGCTGGAATCAATCTACCAAATATGAATGGCAGTGATATAAGTATCCAAAATAATGATGTACCATATTTTTTATTGTTACTTATAGTAGTAAAAGACTTATATGCTATGACAATCATTAAAAACCCCATTAATGCGTAAAAAATTTCTAATGATATATTTATAAAATTTTGCATTTCTATTCCTCCTAAATAAATCTATTTTTTATGACTCTTATTTAACTTTTTATCATATAAGGTAAACTGGATTGTAGCTACTACAAGTGCTATTACTGCCATAATAATACTAGCTTTTACAATATTAATTCCAGTTACATTATATCCAAATTGAGTAAGAGTAGAGGCTATAAGTAATACTCCACTACTACCTGCAAATAGGTTTTGACCATAAAAGTTTCCATAGTTTTCTGATGCAGCAGATAATGCTTTTATGGCTTCTTCATCCGATTCTTTTAGTTCATCACTATTACTTAAACCAGCAGCTTGTGCCATAGGATTAACAAGTGGTCTTACAAATTGAGGATGTCCACTCATTCTGATTGATAGAGCACCAGCTATTTGTCTAGCTATCATGTATATAGTAAGTACTTTTCCTGTTGTGAGTCTTTTTAATTTTTCTATTAAAGAAACAGCTCTTTGTTTTAGACCATATCTTTCTAATACACCGATTACTGGCAATGTCAATATAAATAATGATACGCCTCTATTTGAAACAAAAGAGTCCCCTAAAACTGTAAAGATTTGATTAAAATCTAATCCTGCAACAATTCCAGTTGCTACTCCTGCTAATAATACAGTAAACAATGTGTCGATTTTAAGTATAAATCCAATTACAACTATTAATATACCAATTAGTTTTATCATAAATTATTCTCCTTCCATTTCTATATATTTTTGATTTAAATTTATTTAATGGATAAAGTTAAACTCTTTTTATAGTATTTGCGTTAATAGGACTATTATTATAAAATTTAAGAAAAAATAGGGAAGATGTTTTAAAGTGTCAAAATAAATAAGAGTTCTGTAAAGGAATTTGAATAAGAATGATTACATTTTAAACTAATATGAATTGATTTTAATAAGTTTATAGTTTAAATATGTGACAATGTTTGAAATAGTAGTTTTAAATTAGATATTAT
>NZ_JAGWCV010000090.1:0-7614 GCF_020657735.1 Clostridioides sp. ZZV15-6383
TAACCTTATACCATCTAACCAATTTTTTCTACTTTCGTAACTTTCACACTTAGGTTTATTTCATCCTTATGTTTTAGTTTGGTTAGCTTTAGGGGTTTCCAGCAATTCAAGTAGTATTGGATAGGTTTTATCCTATCTCTACATATAAGTTTCCCTATATGCTGACTATTTTAGCTACTAACTCATGACTAAAGTCACGAGTGTGCGTAGCTATTTTTTAATCAACTATTTCAATATCTACATCTAACACACTAGCTACTGTTTCAGTGTATTTTATCATTTCTTGTTGAAATTCTTTTAATTTACTTAACATAGTCTCCCCCATTAAAATTTAATTTACCAAATTATAAGTTTAGCTATATTTTAACATATAGTCAATTTTTAAAATATATATAAAACATTACTTATTTATATATTTGCATTAAAACACATAATATTAATTATAAAAAGCTTGTTTTATACAGTGATTACCTTAATTATAATATACAAATAAAAAAATAAATCACAATACAATAATAAAATACAAAAAAGCCTTCCGCATATAACAAATATATTTTTAGCACAAAAATATACATCATATGAGAAAAGCTCAATAGTTAAATATTTAGATAGATTTTTATATAGACTTTTTTAATATAAACTTTCTTAATTGTAGACTTTTTTATTAGTTTTTAATTTTCATTAGTTTTGTTATTGGTTTTATTGTTATAATACTTATAATACTGCCATTGCTTCAATTTCTAAAACTGCATCTTTTGGTAATTGAGCAACTTGTACACATGATCTTGCTGGTGGATTTTCTTTAAAGTATGTAGCATACACTTCATTAATATCATTAAAATCCTTTAAATCTTTTACAAATACTGTAGTTTTAAATATTTTATCCATACTTGTACCAGCTTGTTCTAATATTGCTTTTACGTTATCTAAAGAAGCTTTTGTTGCTTCTTTTGGGTCAGATACTAACTCACCAGTCTTCATATCTATTGGAAGTTGACCTGATGTAGAAACTATATTTCCAACTTGTATCGCTTGAGAATATGGTCCAATTGCTCCTGGAGCTTTCTCTGTAGCTATTACTACTTTTGACATAACTTCACCTCCTATTATTAAGTTATATTTACAGGAAAATAAAATTTCCTAAACACCAATATCAATACGAAACTTTAGATTAAAATTCAAATCTAAAGCTTCAAATAACCAACACTTAGATGATTATGTTTATTTGTGTTCTTGTTAACTTTTATTAAAGCAATTAACATGCCAAACTTTATTTATATATAAAATTTTGTGAAGTCATTCAAAACAGTTACTTCTGAATTTTTTTGTGAAAAAAGCTTTAAAATAACTCTTTTATAATGTCAATTTTTTTCTCATATCTAGAAATTTACCAACATGAGAATTCTTGTTTTGAGAATTTACAAATTAAAAGTTGTTTTTTAATCTTAAATTATCAAGTTATTACGTATGAAAGAACTATAGTTGACAATCCAACTACTATAAATAATAAAACCTTTACCCAGACCTTGTTTACTCTAGTTATCATAGAGCCTATTGAAAATATAATAGCTAAATATAATAGTAACCAAAAAATTATCAATATCCTATCACCATTGCTGAAAATCCAAAAAACTACCTTTTAATAGTCTTACTTAACAATCTAATTAATCTCATAATAAATTTACAACCTATAAATAAATTGTTATATTGGCTATATCTCAACAACTTTCTCCTTTCCTAGTTTTAAATCTTTTATAGAATTGTACCACGTCTAAGTGAATTTTCATACTATTAAGTCTTATTTCTAATAAATCATTAACTCTCATTCTATGCCCAATAATGTAAGATTGTAGTGATTTTATTGATTTTAACAACTTTATTTAATATACTGATATTAATTATTTTCATATGAAATTATTATTTATATAGGGGGAATTTTTTAATATGAGCAAAAGTGAATTAACAGCAGAAACAACAGAAGAAATGTTAGAGGTACTAAGTGGTAAAGATTATGATATTGCATGTAATTTGCACGAACTTGGTAAATCACTAGATTGTAAAATTGAACCAAAAATAGGTGCTCGTTCTTATAAAATAGTATATTCAACTAAGAAACCAAAACGTAGCTTATTTACTATTGAGTGTAATGAGAAAAAGTGGAGAGTTAAGGCAAATCTTTTTCATCTAAACAAATATAAGGATACTGTGGAGGAATGTTCTAAAACTATTAAAGACAGTATAACCAAAACTCGTACTTGCAAAAAATGTAATCCAAAGTGCATTGGTGGTTCTTCATTTGAATTAGATGGAAAGTCCTATTTGACTTGTATAGGAAGTGGGCATTATTTTGCAAATATGGAAGAAATAGATTGGAAAACCCTAGAAAAGCTAATTACTAAAGAAAATAATATCATGCAGGAATCTAGATAGTTTTTTAAGAGTAATTATTAAAATATATGAGTAACAATAGATACTTAAATAAACATCAAAAAATAAAGGGTATAAAGGATATAGAATAAAGAGGTTGTCTTAAAATACAGGTAAGACACTTTTTCATTGTTGAAATGATAAAAATGTATTTGATTTCATACAAAAAAAGAGTGCCTCATGAACTAAAAAGTTCATTTTGAGACACTCCCTTTATCCTATATACAAACATACTATGCTAGTCTACCCATTTCATATGCCTGTTTCATTGCCTCACTTCCCTTAATATCACCTACATGCCAAGCCCCTACACCATAAACTATACATTTTTCCTTAGCACCATTTAGACATGATGTAAATCCTCTAAATCCTTCTAATGTTCTTTCCATATCAGCCACATTTTCATCTGCTGCTGCAACAATAAAATAGAAATCTTTATCACAAATTTCAGTATATCTTGAACAAGTTCTATCAATCATAGTTTTCATTTGTGCATTCATAGTATAAAAATAAACTGGAGTAGCTAAAACAATAACATCTGCCTTAATCATTTTTTCAAGAATTTCTCCCATATCATCTTTCTGTGGGCAACTTGCTCCTTTTTCATAACAAGCACCACATCCAGTACAATAGTTAACATCTTTATCTTTTAAAAATATCTTCTCTACTTGATTTTTGGATTCTAACGCTCCTTGCATAAATTGGTCACACAATAAATCAGAATTCCCACCTTTTCTAGGGCTAGCTGATACTATCAATACATTTTTACTCATAAGATACTTCCTCCATTTTTTTATTTTCGTTGTTCTTTAATGCTTTTTCTTTCTCAATAATACTTTCTTCATATCTATCAATCTTAAAATTTAATCGTTCTAAAGTTTTTTGCATTTCTTCCATTCTTTTTGCTAGTTGGTTTCTCTGCTCTATTAAAAGTTCTTTTCTAGCTTGAATAGTGCTGTCGCCTTGTTGAAACATAGCTACATACTCAATCAATGTCTCAATAGAAAGACCTGCACTTCTCATACATTTTATGAAATTAACCCACTCGCAATCTTTTTCTGTAAAAGACCTAATTCCACTTTTATTTCTATTTACAGGTGGTATTAAACCAATTCGTTCATAATATCGTAAAGTATCTGCTGAAAGTTCGTATTTTTTACTCACTTCTGAAATTGTCACACAAATCCTCCTCCTTTCTTGATAGTGTATAATTTAAAATTCAATTAAACAGTTTGACGGACATTTCATCAATTTCAACTTTTCTATATATCATTAATTATTTTACTTATATTTCATTAACTTCAATTTTTATGTATAACATTAATTATTTTATGGTAACAATTATTTTTCAAAAATTTCTGCTACATTCTTCAAAGCATCTATAATTTTGATGTGTTGTGGACAACTTTCTTCACATTGTTTACATCCAATACAATCTGAAGCTTTACCATAAGTTTTAGTATAGTTATTATAGTAAACCATCTGTGTTGAAAATCCAGTATTAAGAGCTTGTTTTTCTGCATTGTACAATGCAAAATAGTTTGGAATAGCGATATTTTTTGGACATCCTTCTACACAGTACTGACAGGCAGTACAAGGAACTGCAATTGATTCATTGATAATTTCTACTGCTTCATCTATAATATTATATTCCTCTTGTACAAATGGCTTAAAGTTTTGCATATATCCTGTATTGTCTAATAATTGTTCCATATTTGACATCCCACTTAAGACCATCATAACATTATCTTTACTTGCTGCAAAACGTATTG
This sequence comes from Clostridioides sp. ZZV15-6383, assembly GCF_020657735.1. NCBI lineage: Bacteria > Bacillati > Bacillota > Clostridia > Peptostreptococcales > Peptostreptococcaceae > Clostridioides > Clostridioides sp. ZZV15-6383. The sequence goes on from NZ_JAGWCV010000090.1 coordinate 4,200, forward strand.
CCCAAGATGGTATTGACATATCTGGATTATAGTCATTAAACAATTTTTCTGCCTTTTCTGGTATCTTTGCAAGTGTACCTCCTTTTACTGGTTCCATAACAATTACAGGTTTATTATGCTTTTCTGCTACTTCATAGCATTTTCTAGATTGTATACTTTCATTGTCCCAATCTAGATAATTAATCTGTAATTGTACAAAGTCTACTTCTGGATGTTCACTCAAGACTTTATCCAATAATTCTGCACTATCATGAAAAGAAAAACCAATATTCTTTATTTTCCCCTCTTTTTTCTTTTCTTCAATAAATTTAAAGCTATCAAATTTTTTGGCTATTTCATAGTTTGATACCCCTATATTGTGTAAAAGATAATAATCAAAATAATCTATACCACATTTTTCTAATTGCTCATTAAAAATAGTCTCTTGTTCTTCTTTTTTCTTTAAAGCCATCAATGGTAGTTTTGTGGCTACAGTAAAACTATCTCTTTTGTGTCTTTTTACTAGAGATTCTCTAAGTGCTATCTCACTTTTTCCCATATGATATACATAAGCTGTATCAAAATATGTAAATCCTCTCTCTAAAAAAATATCAACCATTTTATTTAAATATTCCATATCAATAGTTGTAACATCATTTTCATCTTTTATTGGTAAACGCATTAATCCAAATCCTAATTTTTTTGACTCCATTGTTTTACTTCCCCCTTTGAAACTTATTTTTTATTTTTCTGCATTAACTGTTCTTAAAAATATCTATAAATCTTGCATAGTTATACTTTACTACTTAGAGTTAACTTCAAGTCAATAGGTTTTTTTATTTTAAAGTAAATATTATAAAAATATAGTTTTTAATGTTAAGCTACTGGATGTTATCTCTACTTTCTACTTCTCAAGCTCCACAAGAAAAAGTACTTCATAAAATCAAATTCATAAGTATTGCTATAAATACTTTCTAGACATATTTATAAGGAAATCATCTAAAGTAGAATATTCTCTAACAAATTTAGGAATAAGTTTTGTACCTGTTTTAGAACATATGAAACAATGTTAAAAGATTTATTTATGAAAATATAAAAATGAATAATGTATACCCTTTTTAAAAAGTATTTTCCTTTTTACATTTATGATACAATATTAAGTATAAAAATGGAAATTTTATATTATTTTATATTAAAATATTCTTATCTGTTGATTTTATAGTCTCAAACTCAATATCAACTTGATTTTAAGATTATATTTTAATAAGTGATGCTAAATAATAAAATTTTAAAGATTGTGAGGTAAAAATATGAATAAGAAAAATTTAGCTATACTAGTATCAGGTATTATGTTTTTTTCTAGCTCTTCAGCAATTTTTGCAGACAGTGCTACAAAACAAGAAAGATTAATAGGTAAAACAAGATATGAAACAGCTGTAGAAGTAAGTAAATTGGGATGGGTTCAATCAAAAACAGCCATTATAGTCAATGGTAACTCTATTCAAAGTGCTCTTTGTGCAAATCCATTTGCTAAGCTAAAGAATGCACCTATACTTTTAGTAAATAACAATAGTATCGAAAATTCGACTAAGGCTGAACTTAAGAGACTCGGTGTAAACAATGTGTACATAGTAGATAACGGAAATAGTATCTCTTCTAAAGTAGAAAATGAAATAAAGTCACTTAACATAAAAATAAATAAAATAGTAGGAAATAATATATATGAAATGTCTACAAATGTACTTAAAGAAATAGATAAAATAAAAAAGGTGGAAAATGTTGCAGTTGTAAATGGATTAAAGGGGTTATCTGATGCAGTTAGCATAGCTTCTCCAGCAGCAATACATAATATGCCTATAATACTAGTATCAGATGAAAACAGTAATGATAGCAGTATGAACTTCTTAAACAATAGGTCCATAAAAAAATCTTACATAGTTGGAGGAGATAAGATTTTATCAGACAATGCAGTAAAGAAATATCCAAATAGAGAAAGAATTAGTGGTTCAGATAGAAACAATACTAATGCAAAAATTATTGAGAAATTCTATAAGGACAAAAAAATAAATAATGTATTTGTAGCCAAAGATGGTATTAACCAAGAAAATGCACTGGTAGATTCATTATCAATAGGAGTACTCGCTGCTAAAGAAAATTCTCCTATAATGATATCTAATGGTAGCCTTGTAAATAGTCAAAAAGAACTCATTAAAAATAAAGATATAGATGAAATAACACAAGTAGGAGGAGGATATAACCAAAAAGCATTTGAAGATATTTTAAAACTAAAAAATGTCAACATAAGAAATAAAGCTAAAAAAATATCCTTAATAGAGGCTAAAAAAATATTAAAGCAAGCTCTTCCAGAAAGTAATATTCTAGTTTGTTACTATGATGAAGATGATAATAAATACGACTGCAAAGTTATAAAAGATAATGTCGTATACGAGATAGAAATTGATGCCTACTCTGGTAAAATAATAGAAATTGAAAAAGATGATGATTTAAATGATAATAATTTAGGCACACAAAATATATCATTAGATAAAGCTAAGTCTATAGCACTAGATGCTGTTCCTAATGGTAATTTAATCTATTGTAAATATGATGCTGAAGATAATGAATATGAGGCTAAAGTAGCAAAAAATAAGAAAACATACGAATTAGAGATAAATGCATTTGATGGAAGAATTATAGATATTGATATAGACAATGATTCTGATGATGACTTTGATGATAACGACAATAATAACTCTAATACTAATAACAACAATTCTATTATTAGTGCTGAAAAAGCTAAATCAATAATGCTAAACAAAGTACCTGGTGGAAAAATAGTAAAACTCAAGTATGATAAAGATGACAAGGAATATGAAGGTGAAATGATAAAAGGAAATACTGAGTATGAGATAACAATCAATGCAATTACTGGTGAAATATTAGAGTTTGAAATAGACAATTAATAAAAAATATATATTTTATTAATTATTACAAAACAAAAAAGCCATAAGTGCTGGATTTTTCGAGTCTGGAAAGATTTATTTGTATTCTTTAAATAAAAATTTATTTTTTAAGTGATAATTAAGTATTTGTTGATAAGGCTATTGCTTTGAAAATCATAGCCTTATTTTGATATTTTTCCATTTTTGCAAAAATTATTACCCCTTTAAGAAAATTTCTTAATTTTTTTGAAATTTTTCTTTATTAATTTAGAGTTAAAATTCTTTCTTCAAAATAAATACTTAAATGAGCTAAAATTTGAGTCCAATTTCTAATCTTTTGAGTACATTCCAATTACTTGGCTCTCTCTTCCTGATATATCATTTTCATAATTTCTAATTACCTTTGGTTCAAAATCTCCATTTCGGTCTCTTGGAATATTTAAAGTTATTTCTCCAAAATCTGATTTAACATTTTTATTTCTATATCCATTTCT
>NZ_JAGWCV010000091.1:0-7424 GCF_020657735.1 Clostridioides sp. ZZV15-6383
ATTTTATATATAATAAAATATGACTCCTAAAAATAAAAAATACATCATAAATATAAATAAGTAGAAATAGGTTCTAATTTGATTTATAAACCTATTATAAAATAAAATTTATAATTTTTATAAGCAATAAAATTTTTAGGAGGATATATGATGAATAAAAGGATGAAATTAATCCCATATGAAATAAATGAGAATCTAAGAGGAGCAAAAAATAAGTTTCCATATGGAATAAAACAAATGAATGCTAGAGGAATGTGGGATGAAGGTTATACTGGCAAAAATATTGTAGTTGGTATAATAGATACAGGATGTGATATGTCCCATCCTCTTTTAAAAGGCAAAATAATTGGTGGAGCAAACTTTAGTGATGACAGTAATGGAAATAAAAATATATATGAGGATTTTAATGGGCATGGAACTCATGTGGCAGGCATTATAGCTGCGTCTAATTATAATAATGAAGTTATGGGAGTAGCTCCAGATTGTAAGCTATTAATAGCAAAAGCATTAAATAAAGATGGTATTGGAACATATCAAAGTATAATTAATGCTATTAATTTTGCTGTAAATAAAAAAGTTGATATTATATCTATGTCTCTTGGAGGAAACAAAGATGATAAAAATTTGAAAAATGCTGTCATGCAAGCAGTAAAAAATAATATTTCTGTAGTGTGTGCGGCAGGTAATAATGGAGATGGAGATTCTAGTACAAGTGAGTATAGCTATCCAGCCAGTTATGCTGAGGTAATAGAAGTAGGAGCAATAAATGAAAACTATTTAGTTGAGAAATTTAGTAATTCAAACACTACAATAGACTTGGTGGCTCCAGGAAGAAATATCATATCAACTTATATGGATAATAAACTTGCTATTATGAGTGGTACTAGTATGAGTGCACCATATGTATCAGGGTCACTAGCACTAATTAAAGAATGGGCAAGAGAGGAGTTTGAAAGAGATTTAGATGAAGCTGAGCTATATGCACAATTAATAAAATGTACAAGGGCACTTGGAATACCTAGAACAGAACAAGGAAATGGGTACCTATATTTAAATCTTTATAAATACAAGAATAATAGCAAAAGATAATTTCTAATTTGATGATAAGAGACTGATATTGTATATAATCAAGAGAAATAACAAAAATTTAAGTGTAGAATTTTATATCGATGTATAAAAATGTGTTGAGCAATAAAGTTTATAAACATGTCAGGTAATTAGAATTGTAAAATAAATATACAGTATTATAGATAGCACATCTGAAAAAGATGTGTTTTTCTTTGTATATATACATATAAACAGACCTACAAGATGGTTTAAAAGATATACAAAAATACTATAAGTGAGAATTTTTCATATGAAAGATTAGAAACAAATACAATACAATGTTATGACACAGAGTAAATAGTCTAAAATATAAATAATAAATATTATCAATAAATATTGGATTTCAAAATCAATTGTGATATTCTAGATTTAGAAAAACAAAGAGATTTCAAATAAAGGAATCTTTTATTTTCTAGATGTTAGTTAACTATTGATTAATTAAAAAAATACTACAGGAGGTAAGAATGAGTAAAATATATATTGTTTATTGGAGTGGAACAGGAAATACTGAAAAAATGGCAAATTTTGTAGCTGATGGTGTGAAGTTAAAAGGTAAGACACCAGAAGTTTTAGATGTTAGCTTACTGAAAGCAAGTAATTTAAAAGAAGAAGATAAATTTGCATTAGGTTGCCCATCTATGGGAGCAGAGCAATTAGCTGAATCAGATAGTGAAACTGCAATTCCACATAATACCTTTCCTTTACTTAGCTTTTCTCTAATCATAGTTGCATATTTTTCCACTTATATTATCCTTTCTTCTGTCAATTTATTTTTTCACTTCAAATAATACAACTTCAACTTAACTTGAAGTCAATACTTTTTATTGACTATTGTATAAAGTGTTTTTATAATGTTCTTATTCATATAAAATTTTAGGGGGGTAAAAAATATGAAATATTCCATAACTGATGTATCAAAAATAACAAATATTTCTCCATCTGTTATTCGATTTTATGAAGAAAAAGGTTTATTACTTCCTATTAATAGAAAATCAAGTGGTGTTCGTTATTTCTCAGAAGAGGATATAGAGCGTTTTATATTTATTAAAGAATTAAAAATAGCTGGTTTATCCATTAAGGATATCCATGAATGCTTTCATTTTTGTGATATGGTAGATGATACAACAGATAAAAGAATCCAGTTATTTCAGCAACACAAGCAAGATATTAAAAATAAAATACATGAACTAGAAGGTTGTATAGACAAAACAAATGATAAGATAGATTATCTAAGTAAAAAAAAGATGTGTAAAAAATAATTTTTATAAAAGAATTTAATAGTTTTTTTATTTCTCTAAGATAGAAGAATATTAATTGAAACTATTTAATGTTATCTTTTCTAAGAGATGTTTCTATAAATTCTTAGCAATGTGTTATTAGCTATTTATCTATGTAATAAAAAAGAAAATTATGATAATATATATTAATGTAAGTCGTAAAAATATTTTAAGACAACACTGATTTTACAAAATAAAAAGGGAATTGTAAAGTCTATTGAAATAGCCGAAAAGCTAAATTATAGTAAAGTAAGAGTAAGTAGAGTTGTAGGAATCACAGAAGAAGGAAGAAAAAACATTTAGACAAAAACTAAGAGGTGAGCTTATGGAGTATTTTAGTGGGTCAAATAATGAGGTACAAAAATTTGATTGGGGAGAGGTTACATGGATACATGAACCATTAAAAACACAATTTAATAGACTTAGTGCTGGGATTGTAAGATTTTTTCCAGGAAACTGCCAGAAAAAGCATTTTCATTTAAGTGAAGAACAGCTTTTATATGTAATTCAGGGAGAAGGAATACAAATAATTGATGGCAAAAAGGTCAATATAAAGGAAACATCCATAGTTTATTGCCCACCATATTCAGAACATGAAATTATAAACACTGGTAAAATCGATTTAGTAATATTAATTACTTATGTTCCTCATAAATTTTCAAGCTTGAGACAAATACCCATCGTATTTTCTGAAAATACTATACAAGAGTTAATTAATGTAAATATAATTGAAAATCTTGCAAATCAAATATCTAATATATTAAAGCTTAGAATATCTGTATACGATTCAAAACACAAAGAAATATTTGAGACTAATAAAGAAGATAAATTTTGTGATATTTGTAAAAGTGTAAAAATGTGCACTAGAAAACTTGTTAAAAGCATAAATAATGATAATTTTACAAGAGTGTACCATTGTGAGTATGGTGTTTCTAGTTTAGAGATACCTATAGTATTAGAAGAAAATATAGTTGGATATATAGAATGTGGCAATTTTATAGTATACAAGTCCATTGATGTATATAAAAATTTATCTGAACTATCAAGTAGTTCAGATATTGACATAAAATATATAAATGAAATTTACAATAAATTCCCATTAACTCCTAAAAGTAGATTATATGTATTAAAAGAAAATCTATTAATGATGTCTGAATTTATTCAGGAAATAGCTAAGAGAAATTTCTTTGAAAATCAACTTAGTATAAAAGATGAAGAAATATTGAAGAATAGAAAAGAAAATATAAGACTTGAAGAAGCACTTAAAAAAGCAAATAGTAAATTATTAGAAGAAAAGTACATCATTAATCCAATAGATATGTTCAATAATGTTTTAAAAGAATATCCCTTTGAATTAGAACTTTATATTGAAAAAGAAATTAAAAATATGAACTTAGAAGGTGTTTATAATCTAATAGATGCAAATAAATTAATATATAATGATATTAGAGATACTATTCAGGAAATGATATTTGTATTATCTAGAACAGTGCTTAGAGACTTAGGAGATTTAAAGCTTATATCTTGTTTAAGAAGTAAATACAATAAAAAAATATCTCTTGTAAACAGTGATGAAGATTTATGGGATGTATTATTTGAATTTTCCAAAGAGTGCATTGATGAGAATAGAGCATTTTGGAAAAAAGATAAGGGAAATCTTATTGAAAATATAAACGAATACATACAAAAATATTATAAAGAAAATATAAATTTAAATAGTATATCAGAGGTCTTTTTTATAAGCCCAAATTATTTGAGTTCTATTTTTAATGAAAAAAATAAAGTTTCAATAACTGAATATATAAATCTTCTTAGGATAGAAGAATCTAAAAAATATCTATTAGATAGAAGTATGAGTATTAGTGACATTTGTAAGAAAGTAGGTTTTAATAATAGTAGTTATTTTTCACAAATATTTAAGAAGTTTAATAATATAACTCCAAATGAATATAGAAAGAATATTCTAGATAATAAAGATTAAATAAGATATATATTTTAAGAAAAATTGAAAGAGAATGATGGAGGAATTTTATGTTTGCAATTATTTTTTTATGTATAGGTGGTTTTTTAGCTTCTTTTGTAGATTCTATAGCAGGAGGAGGAGGGCTTATAAGCATGCCTGTTCTTATGGCAATTGGAGTGCCAGTGCATCTTGCTATTGGTACAAATAAATTTGCAGCATCAGCAGGATGCATAAGTAGTGCTTATAGATATGCGAAATCTGGAAAAATCAATAATGACCTTTTAAAAAAATTAGTACCATTTACTATTATTGGTAGTATTCTAGGTGTAAGATGTGTACTATCAATAAGTGAAGATATATTAAATGTCTTGGTTGTAGTAATGATTTTAATAGTAGCTATTTACACCTTTGTTTCAAAAAATTTAGGTCAAGAAGATAATTTTGAAGCTGTTAATAAGAAAAATTTAAGATTAGGAATGCTCATGGCTCTTATAATGGGTTTTTATGATGGTTTTTTTGGTCCAGGTACAGGAACTTTGTTAACTTTTGGTTTTATAAAAATATATGGATATGATTTTTTACATGCTTCTGCAAATACAAAAATATTAAACTTAACAAGTAATATAACTTCATTATTATTATTCATGATAAATGGTCAGGTGTATTATCAGATTGCTATAGTATTTGCATTAGTGATGATAATAGGTGCTTATGTTGGTGCTAAAGTTGCTATAAAAAAAGGTTCAAAAATGATAAAACCAATATTTCTAGTAATGGCATTGTTTATGGTCACAAAATTAGTATATCAGACGTTACTTTAGTGTGTTAACTTTTTAGTTTTATAAAAATTCTAATTATTTTCTAATGTAGTTCATATATAATACACATATAAATTGTAATATTATGATATAAGGTTATATCATAAAAATATAACTTTGATTTATGTATATGAAATATATAATAATTTGTGGGAGGAATATTTATGAACATATCAAGAAGAGCTATGAAGATAATTGAACTGGCACAAAAAATTGCTAATAAAAGAGGTGTAACAGTACAAGAAGCTTGGAATGATGCCATGAGAGAATACAAAGAAAAATATGAATATGTTGCATAATGGTATGCGTTATATTTTAAATATAAAAAATATAAAACAAAAGGGCTTGGAGTTTAATTTCTAAGCTCTTTTGTTTTTGAAATTAAAATATTTAGATAAAAATAAGAGTTTAATAAAATTGGCCTATTTAAGCAAATTAAAAACTTCTATGTGAAAATTTCAAATAACTATTTAGAAAATTTTCTAAATAGTTATTGAAACAAAATGAGAGTTATAGTATACTCTATTTAGATGAAATTCTAAATAGAGAGGTGATGGTGTTGGGGTTTCCAGAAACTTTTAAAGCTCTTTCAGACCCTATACGAAGAGAAATATTGGTTATGCTAAGGGAGAATAAAATGTCAGCAGGAGAAATTAGTGAAAAATTTAATATGACAAATGCCACAATTTCTTATCATCTATCTCAATTAAAAAAGGCAGGACTCATATTTGAAACAAAGTATAAAAATTTTATTTTCTATGAAATAAATATTTCGGTTTTTGAAGAAGTTATGCTTTGGTTTTCACAATTTATGGAGAAGGGAGAAAAAGATAATGAAAAAAGCGATAAATAAACAATTTGTTTTATCTACTTTAATATGTTTTATACCATTTATTGTATCGATATATTTTTATAATATATTACCAAATGAAGTTGCAATTCATTTTGATAACTATGGGAATCCAGATAATTATGCTCCAAAGGTTATAGCAGCTTTTGGTGTACCATTGTTAATGCTATGTATCCATTTATATACATGGTTTAGACTTGAGAATGAACCTAAGAAAGCGGCTCTTTCAAATGTTATGCAAAATTTATCAAAATGGGGAGTTGCTATACTTTCAGTGATTCTACAAATTATGATGGTTTTGTATTCAACAGGAATTAGTTTGGAGTTTAATTTTTATACAGGCTTAATTTCGGGGATATTAGTTATTTTATTTGGAAATTATCTTCCTAAATGTAAACGAAATTATTCAGTTGGAATAATTTTACCATGGACCCTTAATGATGAAGAAAATTGGAATAAGACACATTACTTAGCTGGATGGATTTGGCTTATTGGTGGAATATTATTAATTATTAATGCATTTATTAATATTCCTTTTTATAATATCTTTGTAATCTTTGTAATTGTAATATTACCATTTATATATTCTTATTTGATGTATAAAATTTCAGGTAAAAATAATTAATGTAATCAATCACTATCATAATATTTGGATAAAGATAATATATTTCAGAACTAAAATAGATAATGAGGAAATGACTAAGACCTTTGTTTTAGTTCTGAAAAAATCTTACTTAATGATAACTTGTTGAGATTTTTAAAAAATTATATAAATTAGACTATTGAAAATAAATTGAAAGTTTGTACCTAATGTTGAAAGGATAAGTATAGTGTGATACTATTATAAGAAATTATTTATAAATATAGGAGATAGAAGATGAATACTAAAGAAATGAGGGCATATAGGGAATTTTACAATAAAAAATTAAGTGAGACAGATGAGTTTTTTAGAATATTTGGAAGTCTTGATGATAAGACTTATTCAGAAGGAGCTATAAGTAAAAAAACAAGGAATTAATGGGGTTAGCTATTTCAATTTTAAGTCGATGTGATGAGTGTATTTGTTATCATATTGAGGGCTGTATTAATTCTGGAGCAAGTAAAAATGAAATTATAGAAGCTATAAAAATAGGTGTAATTGGTGGTGGGTCTATTACATATCCAAACGCAAGATTTGCAATAAAAATCTTAGAAGAGTTTAACATATAATCTTAACAGTGGTAGTTTATTTAGACTATTAATAATGAGTTTTTAAAATTAAGTTTTATTTTCTAAGCTTAATTTTTGGGTCTTTAAAATAAAGTGTGTATTCTTCTAAAAAGTGGTGATAATTAAAATATTAAATATCACTATATAAAGGAAGGTGCACACTTTTTATGTTTAACAAAAACGAAATATTAAAAAAACTT
>NZ_JAGWCV010000092.1:0-7072 GCF_020657735.1 Clostridioides sp. ZZV15-6383
ATGCTTTCTCTATTTCTCTTGAAGAATAAATACAGTTCATGTTTGCATATATTATAATTTTCAAAAGTTGTCTAGGGGTTACTCTATTTCCTCTAATTCGAGAATAAGTCTTATATAGTTTTTCTAAATTCATCTCCTCAATAATTTGACTTAATAACCTTACAGAATCATCTTTTGGAATCATGTAATCAATATTTAGTGGTAATTTAAATTGATAATTATCACCATAAGTAGTATAATCAATTTGTATAGTATTTTGTTTTTGCATACAATTATTATACAAGAATCCCAGGCTCTTTTGAACTTGGGATTTATTTTTTTTATACAAAAAAGGGCGTAGCACTATTTTTTAGTGCGACAGCCCCATTTTTATTAGTTTTTATTATATAATTAAGAAAATATTTAGTTAAGGTTAAACATATATTTATTTGATATTTTTTATAGAGTTATTGGCAAACTCAGTGTTTACGATATCTTTATAAGGTGCTTCCTTATCTAATTCCTTAGCTTCTTTCATAACAGACATTAATTTATTTAAGCCTTCTTCTTTTAACACAGGATTTTGAGACCATGCATCTATTGATTTATATCTATCTACAACTGTTATTAAGTCTTCTAAAGATATATCTTCAAAGAAGGGTTGCATAGCCTTAGCTATTTCTTTACTAGGTGCTTGTTGAACCCATAGTTGGCCTTTATAAACAGCGTTTGTAAATCTCTGAATTAAATCTTTATTATTTTTCATATATGATCTTGTAGTAGAGTAAGCTGTAAAAGGTATTTCCCCAGAGTCTTTTCCTATAGATGTAACTATATATCCACTACCTTCTTTTTCCATAGCTGTTGCTGTAGGTTCAAATGCTGTTGTAAAGTCGCCCTCTCCACCTGCAAAAGCTCCAGCCATTACACCAAATTGGTAATCAGTCTAATTATAACATCAAAATATGTAATTAATTTCTTGGGATATTAGGGTAGAGTATTAAAGAAAAATCATCAGATTTTTGATTAGGTTCTTTTTTGTATACAGCATAATTGATTACAGTTTTAAGCAATATGTTTTTTAGATACGGTTCTTTCTCCTCTGTATATTCACTTAAAATTTTTTCAAGTTGAGGAACAATTTGTGTTTTAACTTCATTTTTTTCTTTTTCTAGTTCAATATCTATATTTGTTTTATTTATAGAATCTTTCACATTTTCTATGCGAGATGTGATTATTTTTAAACGTTCCATAAATGTATTACTATCATAAACTCCTTGTTCTAAAAAATCATGTAATCGTTCTTTTTGTTTTTCTAAACTATCAAATTCCTTATTTAAACTTATCAGGGTACGCTTTAAAGTGTCTTCAAATTTCAAATTGTCTTTTTCTTTTTTTAAAGATAGGCTATAATTTATTAACCATTTATTTAAGACCTCTAATATTTTATTTTCCAATATATATAATTTAGTAGCTTTGTTTTTACAATTAGTACATACCATATATTTCTCATATCCACTTGATGTAGTATTTGATTTGGCTACTAAAGTATGATTACAGTATCCACATTTTACAATCCCAGCTAATGGATTAGTTATTTTATTGTTTGGAGTAGGAGAATTACTACGTTTTTTTCTTATGTTTTGTGCTTTATTCCATATGTCTTCACTTATTATTGGTTCATGTTTTCCCTTTACTTCAATTTGTTCTTCAATTTCTCTTGTTCTACTAGAATTTCTCTTTCTATCAACTTTATTCCATACTATGTACCCACAATATACTTTGTTTTTTATGATATCTCTTACACCTTTTTCATACCAAGTTCTACCTGTTGTAGTCTTATAACCAAGTTCATTTAAATAGTTGGATATTTTACAGGCACCATCTCCTTTTAAATACATATCAAAGATTATTTTAACAACAGTTGCTTTATCCTCATTTATTACAAGTATTCTTTCTTTATTATTTAAATATTTAATATCATATCCATAAGGAGGAGCTTGAGCTATAAATTTACCTTCTTCAATACTTTTGATTTTTCCTCTCTGCATACGCCTAGAGATTAATTTTAATTCCTTACGAGCCATAAAAGCTTCAAATTCAGAGTATTCCTCATCAAATTCATCATTTAAATCATAAGTTTTTCTAGGAGTAATAATTTTTGTCTTAGATTTTTTAAATGCATCTAATATAAGTCCTTGGTCTTGCATATTTCCACGACCCAAACGGTCAATATCCATTACTAGAACAGCATCATAGTTATTATTTTTAATTTCATCTAATAGTTCTAGCATCTTAGGTCTATATTCTACACTTTCACCAGAAACAAGTTCTTCTTTAATGTCAATGACATTTAAATTTTGCTCTCTTGCTAGTTTTAAAAGAGTCGTCTTATGTCTACTTAAAGTCTCAAATTCACCCCTATGTTCTGCTTCTTCATCAGCTCTACTTTTGCGTAAATAAATTGCCACATTCATTAAATCACACTCCTTGAATATATTATATTCAGTAGCAAGTTGATTATATTTAAAACACAAAAAATAAACCTTCAAAATACAGAATATATTTTGCAGGTTTATTTTTATATGGTAATTTTGATAGTATATTTAAAATCTTATAATTTAGGTAAGTATTTATACTACTAGTTTCATATCTTACTCAACTTTTAAATTTTAAACTATTTTTTTACAACAGGTATCCATACTTCAAATTTAGCATTTTGAGGGTCTGGATTTAAGTAAAGTTCAATATCAGGACCATTATCATATTCATAACCAGAAGTAGGTAACCATTCTGTTATAATACGCTTTTCTAGTTCTTGCATTGCCTGTGGGCATTGTCCCTCTCCAGAAAATATTGCCCAAGTAAAAGCTGGAACAGTGTATTCCTCCAATGTATTATCTATAGATTTTGTACTTGAAACAGAGATACAATACTTCCATTCTTCTGAATTATTACAAATACTTATACCTAATACACCTTGAGGTTGACTATCCATCATAGATATTAGCTTTTGAAGTGTTCCATCTAAAGCAACTTTTTGCCACATTTGAGGAACAATCTCAAAATTCTTTTCTAACTCAGTGTGAAGTGGTTGAGATACACCAACTATACGAAATGCTTCTTTCTTTTCAATTCTATAATTCATTTCTTCGGCTCCTTTAATACTAATTTTAAAGCTGATTGGTGGAAATGCTTTAAAAGTTGTTATTTCTCCTTTTTTTATAACTGATGGAGCAACACCATGAATACTTTTAAAGGCACGATTGAATGCCGTTGGAGAAGAATAACCATATTTTAAAGCTACATCAATTATTTTTTTATCATCATTTTGTAGTTCTACAGCCGCTAAAGACATTCGTCTACGGCGAATATATTCAGAAAGTGGTACATCTGCCATATAAGCAAACATCCTTTGAAAATGATATGTAGAACAACAAGCTATTTTTGCCACTTGTTCATATTCAATTTCTTTTGTTATGTTTTCTTCAATATAGTTAATTGCTTTGTTTAGTCTTTCAATCCATTCCATAAAATCAGCTCCTTGTAATTTATATAATATATTTTTTTTAATAGTCCATCCTCTCTTTTTATGCACAAATTAGCTAGCTTAATAAAGATAGTATATCATATTTCAGTGTTTAATTTTTATATGTGGTAGCAATGTTTATAGTTCGTTATTTTTTGCAATTTATGTTTAATCAATCTGAGTTTAATTGGTCAATTATAAATATTGATTGAGAATAGGACAATTTTTAAGATACATAAAATATAAAAAGGGGGGATTTAAATGTCAAAGATAGAAAGAGACTTAAATGGTACAGTTACTATAACATACTTTAATGATGATATAGATGTTCCAACAGACAAAAGTGGTTATAAAATATCCATGACAGTACTACATGGAAATACCATATGCCATGTAGTATCTCCTGAAACAATCTTAGGAAGAAAGTTTACATTAGAAGAAAAACAAGAAAAAGATACAATAATATACGAAGCAATAGAAAAAATTATGTTGGATAAAGAATTAAAAATACAAAAATCAGGTAAAGAAGTTGCTAATAATTAGCACTTCTTTATGAAATTATTCAGGACAAGTATTCTAATTAATAAAAATTTGTTTTTAATAATACTATAATATTCATACTTTTTTTTGCAATTATAAAAGTTATATAAGATGACAGGAATAATTTATGTTATTTAAATCACATTTACAAATATAAAATTCTTTAGCTTTTAAACTATAAATATTTAGGGGAAGAATATTTAATTTGATATAATAAGATTATTTGTATATGTATTACTAGTATAGGTAATAGTTATAGAGCTATGCTTAAAAATAATTATAAAAATGGTAAATTAAATTTTTTAATACTGACTTTTTTATAATTTAAATCGTTATATATAATGACGGAGGTGATAATAGTGAATGATGCTCGGATTATATCCCAAATAAAAGCAGGAAAAAAAGAATTGTTTGATACTCTAATAAAAAAATACTATGATAGTATCTATTGTTATTGTTATCGCCATGTAGACAATAAAATGACTGCACAAGATTTAACTCAAGATGTATTTGTAACAGTTATAAAGAATATAAGCGATTATAAACACTATGGTAAGTTTGAAAACTATTTATATGTTATTGCAAAAAACAAGTGTAAAGATTTTTGGAAGAAAAAACAGCCAATATATTTAGAGTCATTAGATAAAGAAATATCAAATCAAGAATTATCTGATGTAGAAAATAAAATATTTGTAAAAGAAGCTTTGACTAAATTACCAGAAGTAGAATTTGAAGTAATAATTTTACGGTATTACCATGATTTGAAATTTAAAGACATTGCTAAGATTATGGATTCAAGTGTCTCTGTTACAAAGTATCGGATGAATAGAGCATTAAAAAAACTAGAATTATATCTGGAAGGGGGTAAACTATGAATAATAAAGAAATAAAAAAAAGTCTACAGGAGTATAAAGTTCCAAAATATGATGTTTCAGCTTTTGAAAAGACTATTAAAACTATACATGAGTTAACACTTACTAATGCTGATAAAAGGATGAATAGTATAGATTTTTTTATATCTCAAATTGGTTTTATACGAAAAAGAACTTGGATTATACAATTTCTAGTACTATGTACAGTATGTATATTTTTATTTAGTACGTCAGCAGATAGTAATTCATTTTATAATACTTTATCCTTGATTTCTATAGCATCACCACTTTTTGTACTAACAAACATAGAAGAATTATCAAAAGTATATAATAGTAGTATTTTAGAAATAGAATTCTCAACAAAAAACACATTACATAAAATTATTGCTACTAGAATGCTTGTATTTGGAGTAAGTGATTTATTGTTTATGTTTATTATCTTAATATCTGCAAAACAAATCATCGATGTAGACATCCTGTATATAATAATTTATATACTAGTACCTTTTAACTTAATGTGTATAGGATGTATGGAAATTATAAATAGAAACAAAGGTAAGCATACAAATTATTATTGTATGATATATGGTGTATCTCTTGTATTATTAATAGTTACACTGAGCAGTTTTAGAAATAGCATATATCAATTTGAAGTAATAAACCAATGGTTAATTGTTTTTCTAGTAACATCAGTAACATTAATATATGAAATAAGAAAAACATGGAGACATCTTTGTTCATTTGAAAATATTATTATCTAAGTAAAAAATAAGAATATACAGTATCAGGAGGGATAGTATGGAGCTAAGCGTGGAGCGTTTAACAAAACAGTACAACAATAAAATTATAGTAGATAAAATTGACTTTAAATTAAATGAGGGTATATATGGATTTTTAGGAGAAAATGGGGTAGGAAAAACAACCCTTATGAGAATGATTTGCGGAATATTAAGCCCATCATCTGGAGAAGTAAAGGTGGATGGTAAAAATAACTTGGATATGGGAGAAGATTTTAGAGATATGATTGGATACCTTCCTCAAGACTTTGGATATTATCCAGATTTTACTGCTAAAGAATTTATGCTATATATAGCTTCATTAAAAGGATTAATGCCTAGATATGCAAAAATAAAAACACAAGAATTATTAGAAATGGTAGGATTATCAGGGGTAATTAATAAAAAAATAAGAACATTCTCTGGAGGTATGAAGCAAAGGCTAGGATTTGCTCAGACGCTTCTTAATGACCCTAAAATTCTAATATTAGATGAGCCAACAGCAGGGCTAGACCCTAGAGAACGAGTTAGATTTCGTAATTTAATTTCAGAGTTTTCTAAGGAGAAAATCGTTATTTTGTCTACTCATATTGTATCTGATGTAGAACATATTGCAGATAAAATTTTAATAATGAAAAATGGAAGCTTTATTTTAACTGGTTCAGTAGAAGAAGTAACTTCAAAGATAAAAGATAAAGTATGGAAATGTATAGTTAATGAGAATGAAATAGATTATATGTCTGATAGATATTGTTTAGCAAATATCCAGCATTCTGGGGGCGTTGCAAATCTTAGAATTGTAAGCGATATAAAACCACATGACAATGCATGTAATTTAAAACCAACTTTAGAAGATTTGTATTTATATTGTATTAATGAAGTACTATAAATATGTATAAGGAGATAAGTATGTCTACATTAATTAAATTTGAGTTAAAAAAAATAATAAAAAGAAAGTCTACAATAGCAGTTATTTTAGGAAGTTTATTGTTAAGCATCATTCTTTTTGCGTTAATGCCAATCCAAGAAAAGGCTAATGATGAATTAGTATAATCCCCTTATAGTAGACATTTAAATAAAAGGCCATTATAATAGGTCTAAAAAGTGTATACTCTAAGGGGGTTTTTCTATGTCTAAAAAATACAAAAAATATAGCAAAGAACTTAAACTAAAAGCTGTAAACTTATATATAAAAGAAGGATACTCATCATACAAAATTGCTGAGATGCTGAATATAAGAAGCAAAACCCAAGTTCAAAACTGGGTAAAAGATTATAAAAATAAAGGTAAAATTGCATTTAATGAGGAAACTAGGGGCAGATTTAAAAATATTAGTCTAGAAAATGATAATAGAATATTTAAATCTGTTGAAGAAG
>NZ_JAGWCV010000093.1:0-7048 GCF_020657735.1 Clostridioides sp. ZZV15-6383
ACTACAGATTATACATATGCCACTGCTCCAGCTAATGTTAGAAAAATTTATGAAGAAAAATGTAAAAAAATAGGCAAAAAACCCAAAGATTCTGATAAAATAGAAATATCTAATGCATATTCTACAAATAGATTGCAATAGAAAAATAATATTTTTAGGGGGACATTATGTTAAAGAGATTAAAGAAAACACTAGTAGTAATTTGTTGTTTAATGCTTGTATTTACAAATACAGCTTTTGCAGACACAGAAACACAAGGAGGTGAAACTAAATCTGAAGATAAAATAATTAATTTTGAAATAAATGTATATAAGTATATATATAAAGATGCTCCACAGCAAATAAAAGATACTTATGATGAAAAATGTAGAGCTTTAAATATAACATCTGAACCAGATGCGGAAATTTTTATACCAATAGATTCAAATTTACTTAAATTAGATGAATATGATATTGGAACTTATTCAAATTATCGTGGTACTTATGACCCTAATAAAGCAACAATAAAAATCACAGGTGATAAAAATTATACTATAAGTACAAGAACACTTGTAGGCTTTGGATATGTAACAAGTGGCAATAATGTACATTGTGCTCAACTTATGTTATGTGATGTTGGATATAAAGTACAAATAGATAGTTTATTTGGAAATGATACATATGATGCAGTAAAAAGATTTCAAAGAGCATATGCACTAACTTCAGATGGGATTGTTGGATATAGCACATTTGACAGAATGGCAAATCTTTTAGATATGTAATTTTATAGTTTATATTTAAAGATAAAATCAAATGTTTTTTAAGGGCTTTAAAGCCACTCTTCTGAGTGGCTTTAATAATGCATATTTTAACTGTTTCCTAAGAGGGGTATAGTTCACAAAAGATTAAGAAAAGAAAAGTTCTAAGAAATAATAAATACTATGGACAACAAAAAATATTAGATGATTTGTATAAGAAATCAAGCGAAGGCAGATATTTTGATAAACTGTATGAATTAATCATAAATGAAGATAACATTATGAAGGCATATAGAACAATAAAAAGAAATACTGGTAGCAAAACAAAAGGTATTAATAGACACACTATTAAATATTTAGAACATTTATCTAAAGACAAATTAATAAATACTGTACGACAGAGATTAAGTTATTACAAACCTAATCCTGTAAGAATAGTGTTCATGCCAAAAAGCAATGGAAAACAAAGATCATTAGGAATACCTACAATTGAAGATAGACTTATTCAACAATGTATCTTACAAATATTAGAACCCATATGTGAAGGTAAATTCAATAAATCAAGTTTTGGGTTTAGACCTAACAGAAGTACACATCATGCAATTGCAAGATGTCAGCATCTAATCAATCATATCAAAAATCATTTTGTAGTTGATATAGATATAAAAGGGTTCTTTGACAATGTAAATCATGGTGAATTAATGAAACAACTTTGGACTATTGGTGTAAGAGATAAGAAATTATTGTGCATAATAAGTAAAATGTTAAAAGCAGAAATGGTAGGTTAGGGTATACCAACTAAAGGTATACCACAAGGAGGAATCTTATCTCCACTACTTGCAAATATTGTACTTAATGAATTTGATTGGTGGATTTCCAACCAATGGGAAACTAAAACTACTAATCACATATACAAACAACCAAGTTCTAAGATAGTTGCGCTTAAAAATAGTAAGTTAAAACCATGTTATATTGTTAGATATGCAGATGACTTTAAGATATTTACTGATAACAGAACAAATGCTAAGAAATTATTTATGGCTTCCGAACTTTGGTTGAATGATATGCTTGATTTAGAAATTAGTGAAGAAAAAAGTAAAGTAACTAATTTAAGAAAGAATGGATCGGATTTCTTAGGAATAAGACTACGAGCAGTGTCAAAAGGAACATCTCAATTAGGATATGTTTCTCAAAGTAAAATAGAGCCTAAGAGAAAATCGAAAATTACAGAAGTATACAAGAGTAAGTAAAAAGATTTAAGTAAAAGTCTAGGTATGGATAAATCACTAATAGCTAAAATTACTGATAGAGCTATGCCTTTAGCTCATGAATGGCAAAAGAGACCACTTGATATGATTTATCCAATTGTATTTATGGATGCCATACATTATAAAGTTAGAAGTGAAGATAGAATAATAAAAAAAGCAGCATATATAGCTATAGGTATTAACTTAGAAGGGCTAAAGGAGGTTTAGGAATATGGATTGGAGGCAATGAAAGTTCAAAGTATTGATTAGAGGTGTTTACAGATATTAGACGCAGAGGAGTTAAGGGTATATTAATAGCTTCTTTAGACTGACTAGTTGGATTTTCTGATGCGATTAAAGCAGTATTTCTTGATACTGAAATACAAAGATATGTTGTGCATCAAATTAGAAATATTTTAAATTACGTATCATATAAAAATAGAAAAGAATTTGCAAAAGATTTAAAGAAAGTATATGCTGCCTGCAATTACAGAAGAGGTAGCGTTAAGTGAGCTATCGCTCTTAGAGGAAAAATGGGATAATCAATATGCGATAGCATTAAGAAGTTGGTGAAGCAATTGGAATGAACTAGCAACATATTTTAAATATCCTCAAGAGATAAGAAGATTGATATATACTACAAATTCAATGGAAAGTTACAATAGATTATTAATAAAAGTTACTAAATCAAAGTCTATCTTTCCTTCAGATAATTTTTTGCACAAATCACTATACTTAGCAACTATGGATATTTCTGAAAAATGGACTCAGAAAATTAGAAATTGGACTCAAATTTTAGCTCATTTAAGTATTTATTTTGAAAAAAGAAACTTAACTCTAAATTAATAAAGCAATATTTAAAAAAAATTAAGAAATTTTCTTAAAGGAATAATAATTTTTGCAAAAATGGAAAAATGTCAAAATAAGGCTATGATTTTTAAAACCATAGTCTTATCAGTAAAAATTTAATTATCATTTAAAAAATAAATTTTTATTTAAAGAATACACATAAATATTTCTAGACTCTATAGTTTATTTTTCTCCCTGTAAAACATACAACATACTCACTATATTTTTTTAGATTTTCAAGTGAAATGGGAAAGGTTTCTGACTTAACATTTCCTTCCCATGTATTACTCCATAAGACTTCATTTGTTTTGTTATTTTTTACTTCTAAAATTCCGCTTTCACCATCCATTTTGAAAGTTCCATCAGCAATTAAAGCGTCCAAATTTTTAGATACACAAAATAGTTTTTCATTAACAAAGGGGTCTGTATCATCATAATCCTTATCTAATTCTATTTTAATGGTCGCTTTATCATCGCCTGATGTGTTAAGAGTATTCGCGTTATCACTTGCAGACGCTGTCAAACCAGCAATACTTATAAGCATAACAAATAGAACTGCTATCTTTTTCATAAAGTTACCTTCATCAATTAGATTTGTCGTTTTTATTTTCTACTCTGGCTGAAAATTCTTTTTCCCAGCTTTAGCAGGAAGCATCATGATAATTTCTTTGGCTCTATACACATCACTGTAAAGCTTGTAACTTTGGGACACTCCCGTTAAACGTCTGTTGATCCTGTGCTGTACAACCTCGCTATCTCATGCAAATTCTAAATTGCCGAATGTCTTTTCCATGTTTGGCACAACAAATTCTAATTCTATATATCAACATTATACTAAATTGAGTAACCTTTTAAAGAACTAATTAAACTTTCCAGTGAGCTATTATGTATGTTATTCATAAAATTTTTAGTTTCAAAATTTATGTATTCTCTATTTTCAATTATAATTTTGTAATGTGTGTATTTGTTAATTTTTTCAGCTGATAAAAATTTTCTTTTAACAAGTCTGGATAGAAGTGCTAGTGTAGTTGTTTGTTTCCAATCATATTCATTTTTCATAGCTTCAACAACTTCTTTATAAGTTACTTCATCATTTTTTTCCAAATAAATTTTATTATTTTCAATTTTGCTTGTGGTATTTTTTGTATCAACATATAAACAACCCTTTCTAATTCAAGCTAAGTAACAATTAGATTTTTAATTTCTTACAGACAAATTCTTATGGTGGGGCAGATATCTAATCTTCAATAATTTTTAAAAATTATTGAAGATTAGAATGTCTTGTATAAATTATTCATGTATATAGATTATTATATTATACTCTGCAAATGGTTACAATATAAAAAACGGAAATAGGAAAAAGAATTAAAATTGCAAGGATTAAGAAAATGTGAATCAGGAAGTAGTTACAAAAAAATAGACATAACACCATCTCATATGAGTAACATTGAAACTGGAAAAACTAAAGTAAGTTTACCTGTATTAATTAATATTGCTAATATTCTTTCTGTTACAATAGATGAATTATTATGTGACAATGTACTAAATTCTAAAATTATATTTGAGGGAGAAGCTAAAGAAATTTTTAACGACTGTGATGAGTATGAAGTTAGAATGCTTGTTGATGTTTTAAAATATATGAAAGAAGCAATGCGTAAAGATAGAGAAATAAGAAATCAATTTGGTATGTAAAATCCAGATTTTTAGTTAAGTATATCAAGATTATATATATTACAGTGTCAAAAATAGAAAATTAAAATTACATTTTCTATATAAATTGTATGTATGATAAATCATATTAAAATTTTTGATTTAAGAAATAGTATATGTAATCTTTAGTCATCTTATTCCCAGTTTTTTATCCATTCTTCTAATGAGGTTGTTTTTTCATCTGTTAATTCTTTCTGAGATAATAATGTCAAAAGGCTTTTTATAGAATTACAATCTAAAAGCGTATGTATTTTCTTTGATATAAACTTAGAATACGTATCTTCTTTAATTGAGATTGTATAGTATGTACACTTATTTGTTTAACTAAATATTACTACAATAATTTTATACAATCAAATCCAATTATTACCATGCAATTTTTAGAACAATAATAAATATGTATTTAAAAAGTTTTGTGTTAACATTTTTAATTTGTGGTATAATAAAAGTGAGCTATACCCCTCTTAGGAGACAGTTAAAATATGTAAAACTGTCTAAAACTAGGAGGTTTTTGCTATGTTCAAAACTAAGATATCATCAGAGAAAAAATCGAAGCAATTGAATCATATTTAAAGGATGAAAATACAGTAATAAAAATAATGGAAGAATTAAATATTGGAAAACATACATTCAGAGAGTGGATGCGAAATTATGAAACTTTCGGAAATGATGGCTTAATTAAACAAGGTTGTAAATCATGCTACTCTAAAGAGTTTAAGTTAAATGCTATAGAGGCTTATCTAAATGGTGAAGGCTCTTATGACACAATAGCAAAAAAATATAAAATGAGATCTGTTAATCCACTAAAAACTTGGGTTAAGGAGTATAATATTCATAAGGAGATAAAAGAAACCCCGAGGGGAGGGCTCTTTATGGAGACTAGAAAAATAACCTTAGATGAAAGAGTTGTAATTGTTCAAGATTGTATTGAACATGATTTTAATTACAATTTGATAGCAAAAAAACATTCTGTTTCATACAGTCAAGTTAGAAGATGGACACTTAAATATAAAGATAAAGGGATATCTGGATTAGAAGACCGAAGAGGCAAAACAAAAAAAGAAAATGAGTTGACTCAATTAGATAAGGTAAAGTTGGAATTGAAAATTCTAAAAGTGGAAAAACATAAATTACAACTGGAGAATGAATTTTTAAAAAGGTTAAAAACATAGAAAGAGGGTGGTAATTGCACTATCCCAGAATGAAGATAAATATAAAGTAATTCAATCATTATTCAATGAAGAAAAGCTTCGCTTATCAAATTATGTGAAATTGTTAAAGTAAATCGTTCTGGATACTATAAATGGCTCAATCGAGATAAAAGCAATTTAGAACTTGAAAACATTAAATTAGTAACTTTGATAACTAAGATATATGAAGAAAAGAATGGGGTTTTTGGCTCTTTAAGGATGACTCTGCAGTTAAGCAGAGAGAGTATAAACTTAATGTCAATCACAAGAGAGTGTACAGACTAATGAGAGCCGTAGGCTTAAGGCCTGTTTGTAGAAAAAAGAAATTTAGTTATGTTAAATGTACACCAGAAGTAATCGCTGAAAATCTATTAAGTAGAAAATTTAGTGCAGATAAAACCTCTCAAAAATGGTTAACAGATGTAACTGAATTTAAATTAACCAATGGGACGAAGGCCTGTTTAAGTGCAATTCTAGATTTAGGTGATAGAAGTATAATTTCATATGTTATTGGAAAATCAAACAACAATAACTTGGTGTTCGAAACTTTTAATAAAGTAATAAAACTATATCCGAATTCAAAGCCTATTTTTCATAGTGATAGTGGTTTTTAGTATACTAGTAAGGTGTTTAAATCGAAACTTTTAGCACAAGGCATGATACAAAGTATGTCAAGAGTTGATCGTTGTATTGACAATGCTCCTATCGAAGGATTTTGGGGAATTTTAAAGGTGGAAATGTACTATTTAAGAAAATTTGATACATACGAACAATTAGTCAAAGCAATAGAGGATTATATATATTACTATAATAATTTTAGATATCAAAAGAGATTAAATTCTATGTCTCCACTTGAATTTAGGAAATATTTAAGTATAGAGATAGCATAATTTATTTTAAGTAGCTCTAAAAATTTTTAAATATCTAGGGCTTTATTTGACGTTTTCTTTTTTAGATAGTAAACTTTAAAATATAGATATTAATTATATGAATATAATAAAAAAAGTACTAATGATTGACACTAGTACTTTATAATTAATTTTACATGTTTTAACTGTATAAAACAGTGGGTATAGTTCATTTTAGTGACTTTTAAGTTTTAAAAAATATTTTATTTCGGTTCTAAATAAAGATCTAAAAAATTTAATAAACTACTATATATGTTATATCCAACTGAATATTACTCTATTGTAGAATATGCATTAGATATTTCTATTTTATCAGAATCTTTGGGTTTTTTGCCTATTTTTTTACATTTTTCTTCATAAATTTTTCTAACATTAGCTGGAGCAGTGGCATATGTATAATCTGTAGT
>NZ_JAGWCV010000094.1:0-6990 GCF_020657735.1 Clostridioides sp. ZZV15-6383
TATATTTATTTTTATAATAATGAAAGAATACAATTAAAAAACGGAATGAGTCCGATTGAATATCGAACTCATTCCGAGTAAAGATAGCCTTTTTTAAGTCTGTCTACTTGACAGGGACATATCCAATATAGCCATAACCCTTTAAATCATATATTCTAAAATTAAATTTATTATGGAGTTTACGCAAGATTGATTAAATTCTTTTTCTAAGAAGTTATATATTAATTAAATGTTAATATAAGGCTTTTATTTTAAATATTAATATAACCTTGCTACTCATCATCAGATAATAAACTTGCTGTTGTTTCAACTATGGAAATATTATCTTTACCTATTTTCTCTAATTTTACTGCCAGTTCTTTTGTATCTAAAAAGGCTGATTCAATAACCATACCTAAATTTAGTCCTGAAATAATTTTAATTCTACTATCAATATTAGCCTCCAATAAAGCAGCATTACATGGAGTTCCACCTAGTAAATCCACCATTATAATTATTTCTGAACTGTCTTTATATACTTCCAAAGCTTTTTTTAATTTTTCTATTGTTCCTTCAATTCCATCATCTTGCTTCATATTTACAGTAGGATAATCTATAGAATCTCCTATTATCATTTTAGCAGAATTTAAGACTTCTTCAGCCATATTACCATGACTCATCAAAATAATACTATTCACTTTAATACACCTCTCTAAATCTATAAAATGTCTACAAGATAAGTTTTCTTATCATCAGGTGTCATTATAGTTGTAATTTCAATTCCTTCATCTAAAAGTCTTTTAAATGCTTCTTTCTCTTCTTCAGTAACACTGATATTAGGTTTTAGTACTGTTGTGTCTTTTCTACTTGACATGTTTCCTACATTTATATTGTGTATTTTAAGTCCCGCCTCTACAAATGGAATAAGGTCGACAGGAGATTTAACAATTAATAATACATTTTGTCCTTCATACTTCCCAGCAGTAATATTTTTTATAGCAGTCTCTTCTGTAATTATAGATGATGCTATTCCTGCAGGTGTCGCCATTCTTAGAACTTGTTTTTGAACAGAATTGTTAGCTATTGCATCATTTACTACCATCAATCTTGTAACACCTAATTTATTACTCCACATAGTTGCAACTTGACCATGAATTAAACGGTCATCTATACGAATATTTTTAATACCTTTCATTTCCATACCTAATACCATCCTTTCTTTATTTTAAAATACCTAATGCATATAAAATTATTGAAACAACCATTACGCCTAAAATTAAATATATAGGTTTTACGTTCTTTTTAAGAGCCCAATAAACAATCACAACTAAAATTGCAGGAACTAGCCCAGGCATAATTTGGTCTAATATTTCTTGACCTTTCATTGTAAAATCACCTTGCTGAAAGTTAAGAGCAACATTAGCTTTTACTACTGAAGGTATTAATGCACCTACAACCATTAATCCTAAAATAGATGTACTCTCAGTTAAAATCTTCAAACTTTTTTCAATTGAAGATATTAGCTTAGTACCTGATGTATAACCAGCATTAAATAATGGTATACTTAATAATTTCAATGCTACACTCACCACAATCCACAGTAAGATTCCAAACGGACTTCCATCTATTGCCATATTAGCTGCTATAGCTCCAAAAATTGTCCATGGAATAACGACAAACAAACTATCTCCTAAACCTGCTACTGGTCCCATCAAGCCTGTTTTAATTGAGGCAACAGCCTCTTCAGTTTCTTCACTTGATAATTCCTCCATTGCTACATTAATACCCAAAATATAAGGTGCAACCCATGGATTAGTATTAAAAAATTGTAAATGATTTAATACAGCACTTTGCAACTTTTCTGGATTATCTTTGTATACTACTTTTAAAAAAGGTAGTACTGCATAACAGTATGCCAAAGCCTGCATCTTCTCATAGTTTGAAGAAACAGAACTAGTAAAAAACCAACGCCATAAGACACTTTTTTTGACCTTTTCATTTGATTTATTTAATGATACCTTATCACTCATCTTCGTCCATACCTCCTACTACAGTATATTGTTGTGCTTGATTTTCCAAATTCTTTTTGTAAATTATAAGTGCAATTGCTCCACCAATTAAAGCTACACCTAATAATGGTACTTTCATATATACTGCTAAAACAAAACCAATTACTAAGTAACTAAAATACTCCTTAGCAGGAAGGTATCTAAGTAATAATCCTATTCCTACTGCTGGAAGTAATCCTCCAGCTACTGTTAGACCACCTGTTAACCATTCAGGTGTATATTTTAAAATTGTATTAATTAAAGAAGGTCCAAATATTACAGATAGAGCAACTGGAATACCTGTTGTAGCTGCTGTTAATAATACTCCTAACATTTGCATATAGGTTATATTTTTATAATTTCCTTTTTTAGCCCCATCTTCTGCTTTATGAACTAGCCATATACCAATAGTATTTCTAAGAACATCTAACTGTACCATCAATAAAGCAACTGGAATACCTATAGAGATTCCTACAGATGCTTCTTGCTTAGTTGTAATAGTTATAAATGTGGCTACTATACTAGCTGTTTGATAATCAGGTATTGATGCTCCACCAAAGTTACTAATACCTAATGATAATAGTTGTAATGTACCTCCAATATACAAACCTGTATTTATATCTCCTAAGATAAGACCAGTAATAAAACCTGCTGTTACTGGTTGATATGTTCCAAACATTGTTGAATTTTTTTCATAGTTTATAAAAAATCCATATAGTACGATTAATAATAATTGCCATAATTGTGGCTCCATTATGATTTCACCTCTCTTAAAATATTTTTTAGTTCTTTAAAGTTATATTTAGAATTTTGCTTTAAGAAAATAGGAATTTCTTCAAGTGGGCATTCAATTTCATAAGTTGCCCCACCTTCATAACTAACCTCATTAAATATATTTTCCCATGTATGACCTTTTGGTAAATATACTTTTCTGCTTCTATCTTTATAATTCATTATTGGAGCAACCAAAATTTCATCTCCAAGCATATATGTATTATCAACCTCCCAAGTTTTATCATCTTCAGGAAATTCATAAAATAGAGTTCTCATAATTGGCGTTCCATCTTCATGCGCTTCTTTCATCAATTTTTTTAAATAAGTTTTTAAACTTTCTCTAATTTTTACGAACTTTGTAAGAATTACTTCTACTTCTTCACCATAAGACCATATCTCATTAGGGGCTCCAGTTACCATTGAACCTCCACCTTTATTTGATAATGGTTTACTATGAGGCAATCTATCTCCATGCATTCTCAAAATTGGTGAAAAAGTGGCATATTGGAACCATCTTACCATAAGTTCTCTAAATTCTGGGTCTTTAGGATTTCCTCCATGGAAACCTCCAATATCAGTAGTCCACCATGGTATACCTGCCAGTCCCATATTTAACCCTGTATTTACTTGATTATTAAAAGCCTCAAAACTAGAATCAATGTCACCAGACCATACTAAAGCTCCATACTTTTGAGCCCCTGCCCAAGCTCCTCTTACAAGAGTTACAACAGACTCTGTATCCTCATACAAACCGTCATAAATCATTTTTAAATAATCAATAGGATAAATATTACCACAACTTAAAACATTGCCCTTTTTATATCTATAGTTATCAAAATCATAAACAGAGTAGCCAGGTTCAGCTACATCTAACCAATAGTAATCAATTCCAAGTTGTTTATAATTTTTATCTATTCTATCCCAAACATATTCTCTTGCATTTTCATTTGTCATATCTACAAAAACTGTATTTCCTTGAATTTGCATTGTCATTCTAACACCACGGTTAACATTAACCAAATAACCATTCTCTAAATAATCATTGTAGTTTTCTGCGTCACTTTGAACCGTAGGCCACACAGACACTATTGGCTCCACTGAATACTCTTCTTTCAGTTTTTTGACTAATTCTTTAGGATTTTTCCAATAATCTAGGTCAAATTTATATTCACCTTGCTTAGGCCAATGAAAATAGTCAATTGCAATTGATGAAAGCTTAATTCCTCTTTTAGAATATTCCTTCACAACATCTAAAACTTCCTCTGAAGTTCTATATCTTAATTTACTTT
Source organism: Clostridioides sp. ZZV15-6383 (assembly GCF_020657735.1). Taxonomy (NCBI): domain Bacteria; kingdom Bacillati; phylum Bacillota; class Clostridia; order Peptostreptococcales; family Peptostreptococcaceae; genus Clostridioides; species Clostridioides sp. ZZV15-6383. The sequence goes on from NZ_JAGWCV010000094.1 coordinate 4,091, forward strand.
GCCATAGACCTAAAAGGTTTTCAGGCATCATAGGAACAGTTCCTGTAACTTGAGAATAATTTTTATTTAATTCTTTTGGACTTTCTCCACAAGTAATCCAATAATCTATAAATTTTGTAGAAAACATCTTCCATTCTGTCATATTTTTGGCAAAAGATACTCTTCCAATTCCTGGATTATTCCATAAAAGTCCATAACCTAAACTAGAAATATAAAAAGGAACTGATATTTGAGAATTTCTTTGGGCTAACTCCAGCACAGTATTCTTTAAATCTAAAAATTTATGTTGATATTGTCCCATTCCAAAAATCTTTTCAGAGGGTTCAGACTCAAATCTAGTAGTTACTTCAAATTCTCCACTATAGCTTGGTTGATATTCTCTTGATTTCAATTTGAGAGTAGAGTTAAAGTCTTTGGTAATTTCAATTGTCCCTACATCTTCTCCACCATCATCATGTTTTACAGCTCTTAATCGAATATATTCTTTTAATAATATTTCATTTTTATCATTGTAAAAAGTAATTCTATCTCTATGGTCTAAGACAGCTTTTATCTTTCCATTTTTAATGATTGCACTGCCATCTTCATTTTTATTAATTATAATATCGTCTTTATTTAACTTAGGTTTTCCGTTAAGAGCATAGTTTTCATCAACAAAATTTTGGTCTACAAATGACCTGATACGTAAAGAGTTTTTTCCCCATGCTTCTATTCGCAATAGTTCATTGTCAAATCTTTTTTCAATATAGTCTTCAGATATTTTTATCACGGCTACCTCCTAAATTAATGGTATAATATTCTATTTTTATGTATATTAAGTTAAATAATGTCGTTTAGTATCGTTATTTTATAAATTAGATTTTATATATAATTCATTTGTACATTAAACTAACTTACCAATAATATACTTTATTTGACTTTGTTTGTCAATCGCTTTCCGGATTTTAGTAAAATTTTCTAATTGATTAATAGAAAGTAATTTTTAATATTTTTTATTTATACTTTTTAATATCTATGATAATATTTATATACATTAGATATTCATTGAAAATCAAAAAATTGTTTTTTAGGAGTCTATTATGAATACACTTAAACATGAATCGGTAAATATCCATGATGATATAGGTGTGAAGCTCTATCTATCTATTGATAACGGTAGTTTTACAGTTAAACACTGGCATTATAGTCTTGAAATTATTCTCATACTTAATGGAAGCTTTAATCTTTTTATAGATAATGAAAGATTAAATCTAAAGGCAAATGATTTAATAATATTAAATCCAAAGCAAATTCATTCAGCTATTTGTTCTGATGGTAATGAATCTATAGTTCTTCAAATTCCTTATAAATTTTTAGAAGAAAACATACCTAATATAAATGAGTTACGTATTAATTATAAAGAATTACTTACTAATACTAATAATGCTAATGTGAATAAATTAAAAAATACTTTAAATGAATTATATAAGATATATAGCAAAGAGCCTCAACTATATATATTAAACTCAAAAATTTTATTATATGAATTTTTATATATTTTATATGGAAATTATTCAATTTCTATAGATTCAATATCTTACAAAAATACAGATAAATATTTTGATAGATTAAAAATTATAACTGATTATGTAAAAGAAAATTACAAAGAGCAAATTTCTCTATCTACAGCAAGTGAAGTTGTAAATTTAACACCTCAATATTTATCTAGATTTTTTAAAACACATATGGGAATAACGTTTACCTCTTATGTAAACAATATAAGACTTGAAAATATGTATAGTGACCTTATAAATACAGATAATAATATATTAGATATTATTCAGAACAATGGATTTTATAATTATAAACAATTTATGAAGTTATTTAAGAAAGTATATAATTGTACACCAAGTCAAAAACGACAACAACTAAATAAAATTAAAAAAGACGTTGTCTCAAAATATAGATAAATCTCTTTTTCATTGTTAAAATGATTAAAACACGCTTGATTTAATATAAAAAAGAGTGCCTCATGAACTAAAAAGTTCACTTTGAGACACTCCCTATATATATTATCTGCTTCTTAATTCATTTATTACCTCTCTACATTTTTTTTCAGTTAATGGATACATCTTTATAAGTACTAACATAGCTATTGTAAGTACTACTGGTATAACACCATTTATAGAACGAATACCGTACAAAGCTTGTGAAGTTTGAGACGTATTTGCAACATATCCTGTCATAGATAGTACCACACCTGGAACTAAGCCACCTAAAGCCATACCAAACTTAAAGAAAAATCCTATTATAGAATAAGTTATACCTTCTCTTCTCTTTCCTGTTTTTAATTCACCATATTCAATAGTATCTGGAACTAAACTCCACATTATTCCAGTGCTAGAATAAGCTATACCATGAATGACTCTAAGAATCATAATTAAAGTTATATGTTCTTTTCCTAAGAACATCATTCCTATTGGAAGAGATAAAGTAACTACAGTAAACCAAAATATTATTTCTTTCTTGTCAAATTTCTTTAATAAAAGTGGAGTAACAGCATATCCAACTAATACAGCACCTTTTCCTAGTATCATATATGTTGGAAGTAAGTCTTCTCTACCTAATACATATTGGAAGAAATATATACCCACAGCATCCACTATAGACATAATACCAAACCTGAACCTCCCATGACTAAAGTCACAGGGTTCCTGCTTCATAGAATTTTGCATACTAAAATATGTCTTATTAATTCTCCACAGGCCATCCCCGTAGTTCCTACGGTTCTTACATAAGTTATTTATTTTGAATTGTTATTAGTCTTAATCCTTCTTTTAATATATTTATACTTGCATTTATATCTCTATCGTGAGTTTCATTACAACTAGGACAAATCCATTCTCTTATATTTAAGTCCT
>NZ_JAGWCV010000095.1:0-6964 GCF_020657735.1 Clostridioides sp. ZZV15-6383
AAAAATGCTAAAAAATATAAGATGGCTTAAAAGCACTTATATATGTACGGAGGGCTAACTTCGGAATTTAAGCCTTTGGAGAACTATACCAAATCGTAGTAGCTTAGGCAAGGCGAGGTTCAATGAAGAAGGAAAAATCTCGATATGGATATATTTGACCATATTTTGAGTAGCAGGTAAAAATGATAAACGATATTAAAAATAAATTTAAAGATTATAAACCATATATAAATGGATACAAAAATATGAAAAGAGCATCTGTTTTAATTCCAATAGTAGAAATAAATAATATACACCATATATTATTTGAAGTTCGCTCAAAAAATTTAAAGCATCAACCTAGCGAGATTTCTTTTCCAGGTGGCAAGATAGAATCTAATGAAACTCCATATGAAGCTGTTATTAGAGAAACTTGTGAAGAACTTGGAACTTTTAATGACAATATAGAAATCATAGCAAGCCTTGACCTGCTTATAACACCTGTAAAGTTTATAATACATCCATATTTAGGATATATAAAAAATATTAATAATTTAAATATAAATAAGGATGAAGTTGACCACACTTTTTTGGTTCCTATAAAATATCTTTTAGAAAATCCTCCAAATACTTACAATAATACTGTAAAGGTTTTTCCTGACGAGAATCTACCATATGGCTCAATTCCAAACCAAAAAGATTACAAATTTGAAAGTGGAAGTTATCCTATTCTATTTTATAAATATAAAGATTATGTAATTTGGGGAATGACAGCAAAAATACTAGAAAATTTTTTAAATTTTTTATCAGAATAATACTTGTAATAAAATATAAGAACTTTATAAAATTTTCTAAATTTAAAATGTAACAATTCTAAAATATCAGAAACTATATTTTATAGTACTTTTATACTTGATTATTGTTTAATTATTATTACATAATTTTCAATGCAATTTCAATATAAAAACTGTGTATTAATATGCACTGTCGATGAATTAAAATATGATAATCTATTTAACAAAATATGAAATAAATGATTTTAATATATCTTTATGGTAAAATTATTAATAAGTAATAAAACTAATTAGAATATATGGAGGTGCTTATAATGTTTGCAGTAGGATTTGTTGTTATAATTGCAATTGCCTCTTTCATTTTAAGTGTACTATTATTTAATGGAAAAGCCAGTATGCTATTAGCAGGTTATAACTCTATGAGTGATAAAGAAAAAGCACGATATGATATAAAAAAATTATGCAGGAGTTCTAGTATTGTTACTTTTATTGTCTCTATAATGTTATTTATTATGGCATTTTTGGGATATAAAATAGAGAGTGGTCAAATGGATGAAAAGAGAATGATTCCATTTTCTATAATATTTATAATAGTTATACTTTCCAGTGTATTTTTTAATATCTATTACTCTAACAAAAAATGTAAAAAATAAATATTCATAGGTTGAGCAGTTAATTATGAAAGATTGGCTGCTTTTTCATGTCTATTGGCAATCTTATCAATTAAATATTTTAACACTTAAAAAGCTCTATAAAAAATAATATGTATCATATAAACTTCTAATAGTGATTTTACTGTGTGGTTACAGTCTACCATGTCATAATTTAGTATATAATAGAGAATTACTAATGGTCGTTAACCAAGCTTTGATAAAATAGAATAAAAATAGATGTACAATTAAATTATATCTTATATAAAATTTATTTTCATTGACATCAAAAACTGAAATTAGCATAATACATGACATATGTGCTTAGAATAAAAATTTTTGATATAATTTGTTTTATAAGTACATCTATTTTAATTAGTTTACATAATCTTATTATTTTATACAGTATTAATTATTTACCAGTACCCCATTTAATGAAAAAGTTCTAGGTTCAGTGATTTTAACCATAACTAATTTCCCAATCAAATCGTCATTTCCACCTTCAAAATTTACAAGTTTATTTTGTCTAGTTCTACCAGAAAATTTACTCTCATTATTTTTACTTCTTCCTTCAACTAGAACTTCAACTATTCTATTTTTATATCCATCATTTATCTCTGCAGAAATCCTATTTACAGCTTCTAATACCCTATTAAATCTCTCATGCTTTATTTCTTCTGGTATTTGATTTTCCATTTTAGCAGCAGGAGTTCCCTGTCTTTTAGAATAAATAAATGTAAAAGCTGAATCATATCTAACTTTTTCAACTACATCTAAAGTATCCAATAAATCTTCTTCTGTTTCTCCAGGGAAACCAATCATTAAATCTGTAGAGAAAGCAATATCTGGAACTTCTTTTTTAGCTTTTTCTATTATTTCTAAATAATATTCTTTTGTATAATGTCTATTCATTTTTTTCAAGAGACTACTACTTCCACATTGTATTGGTAAGTGTAAAAATTCACACACCTTATCACAATCTCTAATTGCATATATTACTTCATCAGATATATCTTTTGGATGAGATGTCATAAATCGAATCCTTTCAATTCCTTCTATATCATTTACTTTTCTTAAAAGTTCTGAGAATGTAACTGGATTTTCAAGTGTCTTCCCATAAGAATCTACATTTTGTCCGAGTAAAGTTATTTCTTTCGTTCCATTTGCAACAAGCTCCTTTATCTCATTAATTATATCTTCAGGAGTTCTACTTCTTTCTCTTCCTCTTGTGTATGGAACTATACAGTATGTGCAGAAATTATTGCATCCATACATTATATTTACAAACGCTTTTAGTTCAAATTTTCTATTACTTCTAAGACCTTCTACTACCTCTCCATCCACATCCCACACATCTACTAGCATTTTTTCAGAATTCATTGATTCTGTAAGTAATTGTGGAAATTTATATAGATTATGTGTTCCAAATATAAGGTCTACATGTTTATATTTTTTTCTTAGTTCATCTACAACATGAGGCTGTTGCATCATACATCCACATACAGCTATTTTCATATTTGGATTTTTCCCTTTTAGATGTTTTAATTGCCCTAAGTTTCCATATACTTTTAACTCTGCATTTTCTCTAACTGCACATGTGTTATATATTATTAAATCACTTTCTTCAACCATCATTGATATTTGGTATCCCATTTCTTCTAACATTGAACATAATTTTTCTGAATCATGTTCATTCATTTGGCATCCAAAGGTTTGAGTAAACACGAGTTTTCTCTTTCCTGTTCTGTTGAAGTACTCTTCATTTTGTCTGTGTATTTGTTCTATATATTTATCTTGTTCTTGTATTTTCTCTATAGGTATTGTTACTTGTTTTCTTTTGCTCACGTCTATTCCTCCTAGTTAATTTCTTATATTACACATAACCTTAATTATATCAAATAAGAAAAATCTTTTAAAGATATTATTATTTTTCCATGTATGTTTTGATGGTAAATCATAAGAGAGTATATAGGTTGATGAAAGAACTAGGAATTAAATCTATTATTAGAAAGAAAGTATATAGACGCAAGTTTAAATCATCTGAGGTATATGATAATATATTAAATCGTGAATTTACATATAATTAAATCTATTCATTTTCAATTAAATAACAATTATTTAGTATTAAATATTGACCTTCCTCAACTGTTATATATCTGCTTCCTGAAAAAATATCATTAGTAACTACTCCATCTACATCGCCTAAACTGTCATTTCTAACTTCATAATATGCATCAGAAAAGTTTGACATTATAATATATTCTCCAGCAGGAATTTCTAATCCAATTTTATACATACCATTTCCAAACTTGCCATTCTTTGCCTTTTGAGCTTTAGCATATTTTGATAATATCATTGTTGAATCCTCAATTTTAATATATTGCCCATTCTTTAAAGTTATATATCTAGTCCCACTAAAAATATCATTTGAAAGTATACTATCAACATTTCCTGTACTATCACTTGTAACTTCATAATAAGAGGCATAACTTCCTGAATTTGAAGTTATTAAGTATTCACCTTCTGAAATATCTTTTCCAACTTTATACATTCCAGCTTTTATAGTTTTTGTAGTTGGCTTAAGGTTTTCTACAACACCAGTATTAACATCTCCAATTCCATTTGTGATATTTAGACATTGTTGTATTATATTTATAACTTGTTTTTATTCTGTCACTTCCTTGAATTCTGACAACTTTTATATTCTTAGATTTTAATGAATTTTCGACATATGTACTAACAGAGTACGTTCCTCCAATTATATAAACTTTTGATACCTTTTTTAATCTTATGGATGTCTCAGTTGGTATAGTATTTTTTCAGTTAGTAATATTGGTGCATTTAAAGCCCCTGATAATCCACTCGCACTTAAACCATCTGATATAGAATTACTAGTATTAATTAGTATAGCAGTCTTATATGCGTTTTTATCTGCTATATTCCCTGCAATCTCATACTTATTTTTTCCTTGTATTTTCTCTACAGATTATATTGCGTTTACTAGTTGTATATTCGCAAATACAAAAGAAATACTTAAAGTTAATGTTAATATTCTTTTACAGAATTTCATAATAAAATTACCCTCTTCATAATAAATTTATATATATAAATACATACTCTTAATTTAGTTATGTATTTAATAATTTAATTCTTAATATTTTTTTAATTATGTTATTTTAATAGATTTATTTTTTTTAAGTACATAGATTTATTTCTCAAAATATTCTGTTATTATTATAGTCATACTTATTTAATTCAATAAAAATTTTATTTAGGGTTAGTATTTTTAATTTTCCATTGAGATATGTTGCTCTATGATATCAAAATTTCTAATTAAACTTAATTTAATATGTTGTATTGTATAATTTTTTAGTTACATTTAATCAAGTTTTTAAAAATGTGTTTATTATTATGTTTGTTATTCCTTTATAAAAATGCACAAGTTAAACAGAAATTTTAGTATATCTAAAGAACTGGTAAATAAAAAAGATTAATATAAAAGATTAATTTTGGAAAGTAAATTTATAAATTTTATACTTAACAACTATAAGTAAGATACATATAAAAATATAGACATAGATATGATAACTATATAAGTATTTTTATTAAAAGTAAGAAAGCATAATACTAAATTTTAAAAAAACATAAAAATAGACAAATTGTAATCTAGTCTATTCTTATGTTCTTTGATTAATATTATATTATAAAGTAAAGTATTATTTCATATTTGACTTTGATAGCTAACTCTTCTTATTGATAGGCTAACAATCTTGAATAAAAATATTCCAGCAACTAGATTTATTAAAACAGCTGGTACTACTACTGCCAAAAATAAAGCTGTGAATGAAGCTCCTGGAAGGCCAACTATGGCTTGAGCTGCTAATAAAAAAATTGTTCCACTTACAAGTGTTCCTATTGGCATTATGATTGCAACTACTATAGTATCTTGTACTTTTCTAGCCAAGTTTTTTATAAAAGGCATTTTATAACTAACATGCATTAATAAGAATACTACATTTGCTGTAAGAGTTTTATCTATTACATTAGGAATTTGACCTCCTGGAAAACTTGATGTAAGTGCTGTAAATATTCCTGTTACTATACCTCCTATTAAGCAAGTTTTATAATCATCTTTATTTAAAACTAATATTACAAATAACATTGCTAGTGGTACATCAGGTTTCATTGGTAATCCTATAGCAGGTGTAATTTGATGTATCAATAATCCCATTGCTAAAAGTATTGCATTTAAAGTTAATTTTTTTGTATTTGTTTTCATTTTTGTACTTCCTTCCTTTTTTTATTTTCAATTTATTTTTTTGCCAATTTACTATATCATCATCTTTAGCATTAGAAATTCATAACATCTTTTTCACCACCTTCTATATTTTAAATTTTTAGTAAAATAAAAAACTCCGTCCTAAACTAATAGGACGGAGATTATCCGCGTTGCCACCTAAATTATATAAAAATTAAGATAAAATTCAATTTTTATACATCTCATTATCAGGTACTTACATACCTTATTCGCTATAACGTGCGACTGACGATAAAGTCTACTCTCAAAACTATGATTTCAATTTACTCCTCTAAGGGCCATTCATCAAATTTTTTCTTGCTAAGATTCCACCATCCTCAGCTCTCTATACTGAACCTAAATTCAACTACTCATCCTTATCATAGGATTTAATTTATTGTATTATATTTTGTTGTTAAAATAATAATATTCTTTTTTCTAAAAAATGTCAATATATTTTTATAAATTTTAAAATATATTTTATCACCTTTTTGTTATATATTGATTATATAGCAATTTAAAAAAATGTAAAAAAACCTCGCCTTATATCCCCACACCTAAAGGAGGAGGTTTTATGGCGAATTTTAATAATCTATTTTTTTCTTTTAATTCTTCTTCTGTTAATTCAGTTAATGACTCTTGATGCAATATCGCAAATGATGAAGTTAAAAGTTTATATTAGTCATAGTACAATAAAGTTACAAGAAACCTCCCTTGTAAAATTTTATATCTATTTCATTATAATATATATCTACCTAATAAATTATAAATTTTATTATCTTTAATATTACTTTGATTCTATTAATTCTTATTTTTATTAGAATTTTTCAAAGTAATAATCTATTTATGATACCTAATACACAAAATAGAGGTTAAATTCATTTTTAATTAAATTTAGGATTTTTAATTAAGATAACTTAATTAATTTCATTTAGAATTACAATGCTGTTTTTATAAAATAAAAAGGGGCTGTCGCAGGAGCAAATTAAATTTGTTCTGTGGGAGCTCTTTTTTACTTACCTTAATAGGTATATTTTTAATTATTTTATATAAAGTTTATGTTGTAAGTAAAATTATGCATGACAAATAAAGGTATGAAAATACCATTTTTTCAGATAATATTTGATTGTAAATAATAATTTTAGAATACTTTTTTTAAATGATGAAGATATATTCCACGTTTATTTTTTACTATTTTATTGTGTAGTCTAGAAATGTTATGAGCTATCGCTACAATAATACAT